>CAZHDQ010000433.1:0-3421 GCA_964531595.1 uncultured Anaeromyxobacteraceae bacterium | reverse complement strand
AGATGCGGGCTGCGGTCGAGGACGAGCGACTGCGGCTCGAATTGTCCTGGCGCCGAGCCGACCCGAACGGAAACACCCCTGCTCGCGTTCCAATCAACGGATTCGGCGTCAGCCTGGCACAACAACTGATCCGGCTACATGGTGGAGAGATGACCTATGACACCCCGCCGGATGCCGCGGGCCGATACCGATTGGACCTGCCAATAAAGGCGATACCTTCCGAAACCGCGAACGCGACACCCAAGGAGTGACGTGATGCGACCGGCGCGGATCCTGCTGGTGGACGATTCGGGCCAGAACCGGGCGCTGATTCGGGCGATTCTCGAAGCCGAAGACTACGAGGTCGTCGAAGCGGACAACGCCGATGATGCCTTGGTTCTGGCACGCGAACAGTCCTTTGACCTGATGATTCTGGACCTTGTGCTGCCGGGCAAGGACGGCTTTGCTGTGCTGGGGGCGCTGAAAACGTCCCACCGCGCAGGCGAGATGCCGGTCCTCGTCATGAGTGCGCTGGACGACGAGTCGTCTAGGATCCGGGCGCTGGAACTGGGCGCTTCGGACTTCTTGAACCGGCCGGCGGGCCGGGCGGAATTGTCGGTCCGCGTCCGTGGCTTGGTACGCACCAAGCTCCTGCAGGAGCGGTTGGACGACTCGTTTTCGAAGCTGACCGCCCTGGGACGAAACGCCGAGGTACACTTGGCCGAACTGAAGGCCACCGGCCGCCTTGCCGCCGACCCATTGCCTTCGCTGGTCGAGCAGTTGCGCGCCGCCAGCAAGGTGGGCCGCGACCCGGACCTGATCGTCGCCTTCGAGAAATGCAACGGCACGTTCGACGGGCGGGTATTTTTGGGGACGGCGGAAGTACACCAGACCCGACTGGACGAGGCGCCAGAGATCCCCGCTGCCCCGGCATACACACTGTCCGAAGTGGGCATGTGGAACAATGGTGTGGAACACGAGGACCCGTGGGCCAAGGCGCTACGGGCAGCCCTGGAACAAGACGGCACCCCGGTGAACAACGTGGCTTACTGCGTGGCACCGGGACGCGTCCTGGCGGCGGTCAATTATCCCGGAGGCGTCGACGCATTCGATGTCGAGGTCGTCCGCGGGTTCGCATTGCACTGGGAATTCGTCCGGCAGGTCGTGAAGGTGTCGCGCGAGATCGAGGAGGCCTTCGAATACACTGTCGGCGCGCTGTCCAGGGCCGCCGAGGCTAACGACGCCAACGTTGGTGCCCATCTGGACAGGGTCAACGCTTATAGCAGCATGCTTGCCGAGCTGATCGGAATGCCGCAGTCGTTCGTCCAGGCAATCCGGGTGCAGGCGCAGTTGCACGACGTGGGTAAGCTGCAGATCCCCTACAACCTGCTGAACAAACCCGGGGAACTGACGGACGACGAGATGGAAATCCTGAAGGGCCACACGACCCACGGAGCGCGGATTCTGGGCGACCACCCGCGTCTGGCAATGGCGGCGGCTATAGCGCTGTCGCACCACGAACGCTGGGATGGCACCGGCTACCCGCTGGGGCTTAAAGGTGACCAGATTCCCATCGAGGGCCGCATCGTCAAACTGGCGGACGTATACGACGCGCTGCGGTGCGAGCGACCATACAAGCCAGCCTTGAGCCACCGGATTGCCGTCGAGGTAATCACGCGGGGCGACAGCCGGATCAAACCAACCCACTTCGATCCGACACTGCTGGACGCGTTTCGGCGATCCACACCGCGGTTTTCGGAAATCTACGAAACGATGCGGTCCCACGGCGGCCACTAGTCACCGCCCCTCGAAACGCACGAACCCACTGCATATCGGTTTCCATACACATTCAGGATGCCCTTGCCTACTGTGGCGAGGACCGGAATTCACAAGGGTAGCGGAGGGCGTCACGCCTTAGGGAAAGCGCGGCGCAGGCGTTTTGCGGCGACCGTTACTTCGTCGAGGTCGGGTACCAGCGCGAACCGCACGTGGCGGGCACCTGGGTTTGTGCCGTCGGTCAGCGGTTCGCCCAGGGCCGGGCCTGGGCTGCACACGATTGCGATGGACGGGTCCAGTAACCGCTTGGCAAACGTCAGGCCGTCCATGCCCTCGGGCACACGCGGCCACAGGTACAGCGTCGCTTCCGGTTCGGTCAGGTTACACCCGATGTCGCGCAGCGCAGGCACCAAGACGTCACGCTTGCGGCGATACAAGTCCCGCATCCCCGCGACGTGGGACTCGTCGTTAAGCGCCGCGACGGCACCGTCCTGGATGAAAGTGGCTGTGCCCGAATCGATATTGGTCTTGAGTTTCTTGAACAAGTCGACCACCCGAGCATCCCCGCAGACCCAACCTACGCGGTGGCAGGTCATATTCGATCGCTTTGACAGCGACTGGAACACGATCACGCCATCGCGGCCAAACTCCAGGATCGATCGCGGCGGCCGATCGGTGAAATAGACCTCGCTGTAAGCTTCGTCGGACGCGACCACCAGGTTGTGCGCCGCCGCAAACTTCAGCAACCGTGGCCAAAAGTCGTCGGGCGGCACACGGCCGGCTGGCGAGTTCGGATAGTTGACCCAGATCAGTCGCGCCTTCGAAAGCATGTCGGCCGGAATCGCGTCAAGGTCAGGCAGGAAGCCATTTTCGACCGTCAGGGGATAGTGGTACGGGATGCCACCTGCGAACCAGGTGCCTCTGTTGTAAGGCGGGTAGCCTGGACTCGGGCACAGTACTACGTCGCCTGGATCGATCAGGCAGTTGGGAAACTGGAACACCGCCTCCTTGGACCCGACCGTAGCGCAGACCTCGCGAGCCGGGTCCAGTTCGACGCCGAAACGGCGCTGCATGAAGCCCGACACCGCGAAGCGAAACTCGGGCGAACCGATGTAACTGGGATAGCCGGACCGCGCACGCGTGTCGACGGCCACCTGGACAGCGCGACGCACGACTTCGGGGGTCGGTTCGCTGGGGTCTCCCACGCCGAAGTCGATCGGCGCGTGTCCGCCCGCCTTCAGTTCGGCGACCATGCGGTCGACTTCGGCAAAGGGGTACTCAGGAAGCGCGGCGATGCGCCTGGAAGGATGGATGTTCATGGCTGCCCCGACGTCTGCGCAGGAGTCCGCGGCCGCGAAGGCCACGACCGCCTACTGGTTCATGGAATTCAGGAACTGGCGGTTCGAATCGTAGCGAGACAGCTTGTCCAGCAGGAACTCCATCGCGTCCAGGACGTTCAACGGGTGCAGCAGTTGGCGCAGGATCCACATGCGGTTCAGCGCGAGCGGGTCCATCAGCAGTTCTTCCTTACGCGTTCCGGACTTGTTGATGTCCAGCGTCGGGAAGATGCGCTTTTCCATCAGCTTGCGGTCCAGGTGCAGCTCGCAGTTGCCGGTGCCCTTGAACTCCTCGAAGATGACCTCGTCCATGCGGCTGCCGGTGTCGA
>CAZHDQ010000432.1:0-3433 GCA_964531595.1 uncultured Anaeromyxobacteraceae bacterium | reverse complement strand
AACTGCCCCCAGGGGAACGTGGCCTTCTTCAGCGAGGCCGGGTTGAAGAAATCCGCAAACCAGTAGCGTCCCCACAAAAACAGTAGGTCATCGTCAGGCCCCAACTGATCCACGGCCGCCCGCCCCGCCGCCTCGATCCCGTCATCGTCCCGCAGAGCGAAGGCTAGGCGCATCCGGAGCAGGTGGACGCATCGCAGAGGCCGCGGATCCGTCAGCAAATCACCGGCCAACCGGCGCACGTCCGCGGCGCGCCCCTCCTGGATCGCCCGTGTCCACAGCGCCGCCTTCACGCACGATGGTTCGGGGTCGCCCGGCAGCAGCGGGTCGGCATCGGCAGCCCGCCCCGCCAACAACAGTGACAGGGCCAAGTCAGCGTCCAGACGGGAAGAACCCGACGACTTGCCCTTGGGCACGCCTCGCGCCAGCACGGCAGTCGCCGCAGCATCGTCGCCGGCCCGGCGCAGGATGGACGCCGCAGCCAGGGGACTTTCCCCAGCCAATTCATTGGCCATTCGAACCGCCGCGGCACGGTCCTTAGCGGCCAGCGCCTTCGAGGCCTGCGCGAAAAGGGCCAACGCCGACGCGTCGGGCAGGTCCCATGTAGGCTCACCCAGCATCTCTGCCGGACGGCCATCCTCGGGTATCGTGGGGACCCACCCCGGGGGCGCGATTGCCGGCACATCCGCCCGCCACTGGAAGACCTTCTCGCGTGAGCGTAGGCGCTTCACCAAATAGCTGGCCAGGCCCTCGGCCTTCGCACCACGGTCCGAAACACGCAAGAGGAAGCGCTCGGTCCGGTGCGCGTCGGGACCGGTCGAATCGGGGTGTACCAGTTCGATCGTGACGGACGCGGCCTTCCGGTCCTTGTAGCGGGCGACGGCGCGCTGCCGCTCAAGCGAAATCCCTTCCAAAGTCCAGCCGCCCGGCGCCCTGCCGGCATCCAGGGCGTCCAGGAAGAACGCCTCGAGCCCACTGCCGATCACGAACGAAATACCGCGATCCGCCTGCACGTCAGCCGGCTGCGCCGGAACACGAGAGACCACAAATACGGCAGTGGCGAAGGTCAGCAAACAGGCGATCCGGATTCTCGACATCAGCCTCTCCTTCTGGACGAGCGTCTCAGAACCGCAAGGATGGTAGCATACCCCAGCCGCCAGCGGAGACGGGCATGGCCAGTACGGGACACGCATGGGCGCTCGCAACGCTGCTTGGCTTGGTGTGCGCTTGCGGCGCCCCAGACCCAGGGGACCTGATTGCTAGGGCCGACGGATCCAGGCTCGAAGCCGTCGCCGGTTGGCGACTGCGCGACATCCGGGCGGACCGTGCCATCCACTTCCTTTACGCACCCGCAAACCATACGACTGAGGCTCTCGGCACCATCGAACTGCGAGTGACCCAGCGCGACGACACGCAACCAGCCTTCGCGCGCACGCTTTCGCTGGACGTACACTACGTGGGCCCACGGATCGACGGGCTGCCTCCGAACGATGTCACACCGTTGATCGACACCTTCATCGAGACGGTCCGCGCCAACGACCGTGGCAACCTGCAACTGCCGCAAGCCACCCACCAAGCCACCACCCTGGATGCCCCCCCCGAGGGTGCGGCCTGGATTATCGACCGGTTGTCCGCCGGGCTGGGCATTGCACTGGTCATCGCGTTCCTGCTGACGCTGCCCTGGACGGGCCGGGAACTGGGCGCGAGTTTGGCTCCCAACGACCGACGCATGCTGCTAATCCTGCTCGGAATAACAGCGGCAGCCATCGCGCTGCGCCTGGTGCTTCCGTCTCGCCCCGTAATGCACTACATGGGGTATCGGCTGGTTCAGGTCGCCGCGGCACTCGACCCGGTGCCTAAATACGGCCCGGGCGCGCTGGGTCTTTTCCACATGCTGTTTTACCTGACCGGGCCGAGCCACGGGGCGCTGATCGTCTTGAACAAGGTTCTGGGCGGCCTGGTGGTCACCGCTGGTGCAGCCCTTATGGGCGCAATGGGAGCGCCGCGCCGCGCCGTGCTGCTGGGTGCCCTGCTCACCGCGTGTACCCCGCTGTTGGTCAAGGACGCAACATCCGAGAGTCTGGGCGTGCCCACCCTGCTGTGGACCGTGGTCGGCTTGGCGCTTGCGGCCCGCGCCCGCGCGACATCGAGCCTTCCCATTGCCGCGCTGGCCCTGATCCACTTGGCGCTGGCGGTCCTTTCCCGGCCCGAGGCCATCTTGCTGGTGCCACTGGCGGCGGCCGCGACCTGGACATGGTCACCGGCACCGGTTTCCCGTCGGACCGCGCGCACGACACCTGGCAAGACTGCCGGGTGGATCGCGTTGGCGGTGACTACCATTGCGATACTCGGGGTGCGAATCGCCCAGACAAGCCTGGCCGTGGGCGACGAACTGTCCCGGGGCAACACGCCGCAATTGGCGACTTGGGCGGGGATGCATGCCGTCGTGACGGGCACGATCCTGCGAAACGCGGCCTTCTGGCCCAGCCTGTTTTCGACCGTGGTCACCGTAGGCGCCCTGGCGGCCCCGTTCCTGGTGACGCGCCGCGAGCGAGGCCCCGTCCTGGTCTTGTTGATACTCGGAATCAGTTGGATCGCCCTGTCACAATTGGATCTGCCCTACGTTTCGATCCCACGCGTCCAGGCGCCTGGCTTGGCGTTGCTGTCACTGGCTGGCGCCTGGGGGCTTTCGGTGCCGGCCGGCAGGTGGGCCGCGCGAATGAAGGGTATGGTCCGCGCCGTTGGCACCGTCATCGGTGTGGCGGTTCTGGTGTACTCGATGGCCATCACCGTGCCGACACTGTGGGCACAATCCAACGCCGACGACGAGGAGGCGTTCCTCCAAGATGCCATCGCAGCATTACCAGCCACGCCAGTCACCATTGTGCGTCGCGCCTACGTCGATCCCCCGCGCGAACCGGCACACATGGACTGGCCGGACTATCGTTTTGAGCCACCGTTTCGCGAGGACCGAGTAATCAGCGTGGGCGAGTTCCTGGCCGAACCAGCATTCGACCGCCCCGTCTACTTCCTGGGTGGTGTCCGATGCCACCTGAGAGCGTGCGGCGAGTATGGCACCCACCCCGCCTGCCTCCGAATGGCAGAACGCTTCCGAATGGAACCAGTCCTTGAGCGAAACGTGCCCCTACGACGACTGCCGATTGACCGGCACCCCCAGCACAAACTGGCCGACCTGGACTTTGGCTGGTGCTTTTCGGGACCCGGTCCTTTCCGGATCGGGCTCTACCGCGTCTTGCCTCGCGGGGAATAAGTGACAATCTTCCGTGTTGGGTTGCCCAGTCGAGGAAGCCCGGCAGAAGACAGGGAGGTCACCATGCGAATTCGTCTTTTCGTAACCGCTGTCGCCATCGTAGGCCTCGGCGCCGCAGTGTTTTGCGCCACGCCCGACGGGCCCGCCGCCGCAGAAAAGGATTCC
>CAZHDQ010000431.1:0-3448 GCA_964531595.1 uncultured Anaeromyxobacteraceae bacterium | reverse complement strand
CAGGCGCACTGGACGCCTGGACCACCCCGATTTTGATGAAGAAGGGACGTCCCGCCTGGACCGTGTCGGCCATCGCGCCAGACGACCGCCGCGATCCAGTCGTGGACGCGTTTTTTACAGAATCCACAACGATCGGTTTGCGGATGCATCGCCTGACCCGGGTCAAGGCCACCTACCAAATCGTGTTGATACCCACGGAACTCGGCGAGGTCCGCGTCAAGGTCGCTAGCTACGGCGGACGGGTCATCCAGCGTTCCTTGGAATCCGACGACGTGCGTCGGTTGGCCGAGCAGGCGGGGATACCCGTTCGCGAAGCGAGGCGCATCCTGGATCAGACGGTCGCCACGAACGGTCCTAAAGACTGAAATTGGCAGCCTGGGACCCGCCACGCGGGCGCACTTCAGTGATGGACCGCCCCGCCACCAGACTGATTCGCGACGGCTACACGGTTGCGTCCAGCCCGCTTAGCGGCGTACAGCGCCTCATCCGCGGCGGCCACTAAATCCTGCGGCCCCGTCATGTCCGATTTCAGCGAAGCAACGCCGGCGGAAACGGTCACGTTCACCACAGATGAGCCCGCTGGGACCGACACCGCCTCGACCCTGCACCGAATCCGTTCGGCCACGGACCAAGCGCCATTGGCATCCGTATTTGGCAGCACGACCGCGAATTCCTCGCCGCCGTAACGACCGGCGAAATCCGAATCTCTTAAACCCGCACGGATTTCGTCCGTCAGCGCGCGCAGCACCCGGTCACCCACCAGATGCCCGTGCAGGTCATTCACCGCCTTGAAGTGGTCAGCATCCAGCATCATAAGGGCCAGCGGCTGCCTCTGTCGCACCGCAAGGGCGAACGTCTCGGACAACCGGGCCTCGAACGCCCTCCGGTTGTACAGTCCCGTCAGCGCGTCAAACATCGCATCCCGCGCCACGCGCTCCCGCAGCCTGAATTGCCGGATCAGCAGAGCCGCCGTGTCGGCCAGGGTCCGGGCTCCGTGGATCGGCGCATCCGGGTTCCCGCCAACCCGTACCAGCGCCCCCACCGGCTCATCGGGAGTGCCCAACAGCAGCACCACCAGAGGCTGCCCGTTTCGCAAGGGCAGCGGAATGCGCGGGCACAGCACAGGCCCCATCGGTGACTGGTAGCGCCCACCGGGCGGCACGACGACACCGCTGCGGACCGCCAGTCCGACCATCCCGTCTGCGACCGCGAAACTGCGGCCGACTGCATTACGCGCCCCTTCGCCGACGCCACCGACGATCATCGCACTGCCCGGTTCCTCGCCGAACAGCACCACCAGTACCAGATGCGCCATTGTTTCCCGACCCACTGCCTCGGCCAACGCCGCGACAGTCTCGCGCTCGGAAGACCCAGCCAAAACAGCCCGCACGCCCTCAACGGTGGCGGCCAATCCGTCGCGCCGCGCAACCGCCGCACGGACCTCACGGCCTTCCACGATGCACGCATCCACCAAACGCCCGACCTCTTGCAACGCATCGACCTCGTCCGATGCCAGCGGCCCTGAAGCCCGATCGGCCCACACCAGCCCACCGTCAACTGGAAACGCCACGGCGCCGCCGAGGACCATCAGGCGGTCCGCGTAAGGCACCGACATTGGCCGCGGCGCGTCCTGGTTCAGCAACACCATGCGCCGGTTCCGCCAGGCTCCCGCGGCTGCTCCCAAGTCAGCCAGCAGCGTGCCTTCCGGCAGCACCAGAACTGCCGGGGCCGCATCGCGCATCGCCAGAATGCACCGGTTTCCCTGTCCCTCTAGCAGGACCGCGGCAGCCGACAGCCCCATTCCCCGACGGACCACCGCCAGCGAGCGCCATCTTTCCGCCTCGCCGCCGTCCTCACCTTTTCGGCGCAGGCCCTCGTCGCTGCCTTCGTCCGACATTTCGCCTCCCCCGGAATGATACCGCCTGTCGGCGCCGTCGACACCACCGGAATCGGTCCTGACGGCTACCAAGCCACCACGGTCTTTAATCCTCGCCGGACCCCATGAATCCGCGCTCCGCCCCTTTACAGAATGGCCCTTCTAAGGTAGCATCTTGCGACTTTTCGGACCCTCAAGGTCCGCTCCAACCGGGAAGGACGATGGAACAAGAAGACAACGGTTCGCTGTTGACCCAGGACAGCATTTCCAACGGGTCCGCCGGGTACTCGGCTGGAAGCATCAAGGTGCTCAAGGGGCTGGAGGCGGTCCGGACCCGTCCCGGCATGTACATCGGCGATACGGACGACGGGTCGGGCCTGCACCACATGGTGTACGAGGTCGTCGACAACTCGATCGACGAGGCCCTGGCCGGCTACTGCAACCGCGTTGACGTGACTATCCACCGCGGCTGCGCGGTGACAGTCGAGGACAACGGGCGCGGTATTCCAGTCGGCATGCACACGGAATCCGGGCGTTCGGCGGCCGAGGTCGTCATGACCGAACTGCACGCCGGCGGCAAGTTCGACCACGAATCGTACAAGGTTTCCGGTGGATTGCACGGCGTCGGAGTTTCCGTCGTCAACGCACTTTCGGAACACCTGCGCATGGAAATCCGCCGAGAGGGCGGCCTGTTCGTGCAGGAGTTCGTCAGGGGTGTGCCGCAGCACCCGCTGGAACGCGTCGGGAACACCAACCGGACCGGCACCAGGATCACATTCATGCCGGACGCCACGGTTTTCACCAACATTGAATTCAACTTCGACACGTTGTCGCAGCGGCTGCGTGAACTGTCGTACCTGAACCCGGGCTTGGCGATCGCTATTACCGACGAGCGCAGTGAAGATCGGCGCCACATATTCCATTTCGAAGGCGGCATCGTCAGTTTCGTCGAGCACCTGAACCGCAACAAGGACGTGGTCCACGACCGCCCGATTTACGTCGACGCGACCCGCGATGACGTCGGGGTTGAGGCCGCATTGCAGTGGAACAAATCGTTCCAGGAAACGATGTTCTGCTTTACCAACACGATCATCAACCGGGACGGCGGCACCCACGTAGCCGGATTCCGCGCGGCGCTGACCAGGACCATCAACACCTACGCCGAGAAAGAAAACCTGCTCAAGACGTTCAAGGGCACGCTGTCGGGCGACGACGTCCGCGAGGGGCTGACGGTCGTCTTGTCTGTCAAGGTTCACGACCCGAAGTTCAGCTCCCAGACAAAGGACAAGCTGGTTTCGTCCGAGGTCAAGGGCGCGGTTGAGTCGGCAGTCTCCGAGGGACTGTCCGATTTCTTCGAGCGCAACCCGGCCGTGGCCAAGGCAATCGTCAGCCAGACCGTGGATGCCGCACGGGCTCGTGAGGCGGCCCGCAAGGCGCGAGACATCATCCGTCGCAAGGGCGTGCTGGATGGGGCGTCGCTGCCGGGCAAACTGGCTGACTGCCAGGAACGGGACCCTGCGAAGTCCGAAATTTACATCGTCGAAGGCGACTCGGCCGGCGGCTCGGCCAAGC
>CAZHDQ010000430.1:0-3448 GCA_964531595.1 uncultured Anaeromyxobacteraceae bacterium | reverse complement strand
GTTCTTCGCTCGGCTATCGGTTGCCGACAGAGGCCGAGTGGGAATATGCGTGCCGCGCGGGAACCGCCAAACCTCGATATGGCGATCTGGATGACATTTCCTGGTACAGCGAAAACAGCGGCGACAAAACGCATCCGGTGGGTAAGAAACGGCCTAACCCATGGGGTCTGCAAGACATGTTGGGCAACGTCTGGGAGTGGGTGTGGGATTGGTACAATGACGACGGCTACCCCTCGCAGGCAGTGGCGGATCCGACCGCTGCTTTGGCGGGCGCCCGCCGGGTGAATCGGGGCGGTTCCTGGTACAGCGACGCCTGGCGCGTCCGGGCTGCGGACCGCTACGGGTACGGCCCGGGCATCCGCGACAACTACCTTGGGTTTCGTGTCTCGAGGTTTTCGCCATAGCCCTTGGCACTTGGGCCCTTGGACCCTTGGCCTTGGGGCTGATGGGACTTGTTCCCTGGGGCTATCCGCTGCCCGGCCGGGTCGGTGCGGTCGGCCCGCAGCGAAGCCGGGCCCCGCACTGAACCGGCCGGGCAGCGGCCCCGTGTGTTGCGCTTGTTCTCGCAGAGATGCGATGTCTGACCCGAACAACTTCGCTCCCACCTACGACGATCTGGCGCCTCGCCACCCGCGCAGGCCAATCGTCGGGCATTCTCCTGGATCTCTATGTGGTCCTCGACATCCTGGGCCGCGGCGGCATGGCCGAGGTGCTGCACGTCCGGGACCGGACCAGCGGGGGTGGACTTCGCTCTGAAGCGGGTACCTTGGGACGTGAAAACACTGTCGGATGAACGCTAGAACCTGCGCGAAATGTTCCAACTTGTCCAAGGACTTCACCTGGGTCCATCAGCAATGAATCTTCCTCGCTCGTCGGCACTGGCTCGCCCTCGGACAGCCCGGACCTGTTCCTCCAGACATTCGAACGCGTTGGCCTTTTTGGACCCATGACGCGGGTGCGAGGACTGCCCGACGATTTCGTGTTCGACCTCAATGCCAGGCGAGAAGATTTTTGCGGGATTTCGCCCGATCACCGCCTCGTACGTGCCTGCGTTACCGGAGTAGCACCCAGTTCAAATGTCCGGGTGAGGATCACTTCGTGCTGTGGCCTCGATATCGCGGCAGATCGCGAATGCCGCGTTTTTCTGACGGGTTGGGTAGCTGATGTCCACGCGGCGTGTTATGCGGGTGCATCCTTGGATTCCGATTGCGCCACGGGCGGTCGCCGGTAGATGTCGTAGCCCAGGTCGGCCAGGATGGACGGCAGGTCCCGGAAGAACTGGATGTCCCAGCCCTGCTCCTCCTCTGTCAGTTTATCCCACGCTACCATGCAGTGGTGCAGGCGTTTCTTTTCGTCGCGAACATCGCCGTAGCGGATCTGGATTGATTCGTTGAAATCGACCCATCGCTGGTGTTCCAGCGCCCCCAGCGTGCCCAGTTCCTGGTCCGAAAACTGTTGCAGCGGCGCCGACCAGTCGTTGCGTGGTCGGATGCCGTATCCGATCTGGTGCAGCCGTAACGGCGCCCACCGGGCCTGGTCCCGATTCGACTTTCGGAACTTGTCAGCCAGTTCATCCCAGGGCACCAGTGCCGGTTTCGACCTCATCTGTTTGCCGTCAGCCAGTTGCTTGCGCACGTAACTCCGGTGCAAGGCCCTTGCCAGTCGCTCGACCAGGCTCGCGTTGCGCAGCGCCTCGGGCGAACAGGCCGATTCCAGCAGCCCGAACATCCGTACTCCAGCGCTGGACTCGGTGCCGGTCAGCAACTTCGAAAGGCCTCCCAGCCTCGTTAGCATGACCGTCGTCGATACGCGGCCTTGGTGTTTTCGCAACCCGCGATGCATCCGCAGTGCCGAGGATAGGCTCAACGTATCGTCACCCAGCGCGATGAAAAGGGATGACGACAACGCCATGCCGGATGGCAACTGTTCTAGGAACGACTGGTCTTCGAAGTCTATGGACCGGACGTCGCATTCCAGCGGCACCAGGTCGCACGCGTCTTTCATGGCAGGGAAGTGGGTCTGGATCTGCTGGATCAAACGACTGGCCTCGACATCGACGATCACGACCGGCAGGCGTCCATGTAGCTGGGGGCCTTTCTGGGACCACCAATGGCGCGCCAGGCGGATCAGGATGTTGCGGCCCATGAAGCCGAAGCCTGCCAGAAGGATCCCGCCGGGCTTACCGGCGTCGCCTTCGAGATTCGTTTTGTTGCGGTCTTCCAGCAACCGTTCCGCGCCCAAGTCGAACAAGTTGAAGAACTCTAGGGTTGGTCGCGCCGGGTCATCGGGCCGCCAGGCATCCTCGCGCAGGAAGGTCAGCAGTTCCGGATCCGTCACGTGAACGTGGCAGCACAGCGGATCCTGCTTCGGGCGTGTCGACAGGTCCCTGGCATTCAAGGCGATGGCTGCGTTCAGGCTTTCGTCGCCGCAGGTGGCGATCAGGGTACCAGCGTGCGCCACTCCGGCGCGCACCAAGACGTCCGTGTCCGCGGCGTTGCCATTGATGACCGCGATGCCTGCCGCCCGGCATGCCTGCGTCAGGTCGTTTTCCTCGTCTTGTTCGATCGCGACCACGCGCTCGCCGGCTTCACGGAAACGACGCGCGAATGTGTAGCCGGTCAGCCCGAGGCCGCAAATGATCACGTGACCACGGCGCAGGCGAGCCCGCCAGATCTGGTACTGGCGAAATCCCAGGCCGACAGCGGCCAACACCATAGTGTAGCCGACAATGATCGGGGCCAAGTAGCGAGCGATTTGCAAGGTCCACGGCGGGTCTTGCACCGCTCCGGACTCCAGCGTGAACAACTGGAGCACCAGATAGACCACGTCCAGGATGGGTGGGTCGAAACCCGGCTTGCCGGACTGTGCCACCAGGTATTCGTGGAAGCCAAGGTATCCAAGCACATACGAGGCGATTACGCCGACGGTCAGGATCCCGCCCCACAGCCAGCGCCGGGAAAAACGGTGCGACCCCGGTGGAATCTGGCGGTCACTGCGGGCCATCGGAACCCTCGATCGTGGGGTGCCCATTCTAGCGCATGTTGACAGCCTTGGAAGATGCGAAATGATTGGATATGGAACCCATTGGGAAACACCCCCGTTTCCGAGTTGTCTGTCCTTGAAAGGGCGTGCTTGGCGTCGTAGACTCGGCATCGGTTCCTTCGGGCTGAGGAGGTCGATGGCGCACGATGTGTTCATCTGCCATTCATCGCGGAATGGGGATGTGGCTCAGCGGATTGTGGGGCGGTTGGAGGCGGCCGGAATCGCTTGCTGGATTGCCCCGCGAGACGTCGTCGGTGGTGGCACGTACCCCAGCCAGATCTTTAAGGCCATTCCTGCCAGCCGGGTCCTGGTGCTGATCTACTCGGAACAATCCGATCGGTCCCCACATGTGATGCGCGAATTGGAAAAAGCCCTTAAGGAAGGTGTCGCTATTTTGCCATTTCTC
>CAZHDQ010000429.1:0-3468 GCA_964531595.1 uncultured Anaeromyxobacteraceae bacterium | reverse complement strand
ACTTTGGAGGGATTTTTGGGGGCCGATCATTCGGCTAAACGATCCTTTCGATCACTTTAGAGACGCATCCTGCCGCGATTCAGGAGCAAAGGACCTTCGGCCTTGCGACCGGGGCGGGGGCTACGGCGCCTCGATCCGGCACGATACTTGGTAGTCCCAGGCGGTGCCGGGTTCGCCGCCGATCACGCGAACGGTGAAGACGTCGTTCTTTCCCTTGGTGAACAGCCCATCCGCCGCTCCCTGGCCCGGCCCCGAAATACCCCCGGGATAGCGCGGATTGCCCTCGTAGGAGGTATCGCCTCGCCAGCCGGTATTCAACACCAGCATGCCTTCTGGGTACTCTGCGAGGAACATGTCGGGAATCGAGTAGGCGTCGAAATGCAGGTCGAACACGGCGCCCTTCGGGATTTCCGTGATGTCCCAGGTATCGATGGTGCCGGCGGAGCCGCCCGAGCCGGCCGCCTGCCACGAATTGCAGATCGTCAGATCGTATTCCCGTTCCGGGACCTCGCCGATGGCGACCATCGCAGTGTCGTCCGCCAGGGTCATGCCGTTCGCCTGGACCACGGCATAGACGCCGAATGACCCTTCCGAAACGAACCGGTGGAACACAGTGATTCCGGCGCGACCTCCCTGGACGGCCGCCTGTTGCTCGCCGACTGCTTGGTCCGACCCGTCCCCGAAGTTCCACAGGAACGTCACCTGCGAGACATTCGATGGCAATCCAGTAGCCTCCATCGTGAACGGATACTCGTTTTCCAGTTCGCCTGACAGGAACGAGGGCACGATGTTCAGCCTGGTCCCGACCGATACCGAGGCCCTGGCGTCGGCGATCTGTTCGCCGGTATCGGTGCGCACCAGAGTGGCGGTCAGGACGTAGTTGCCGGGCAGTTCGTAGGCGTGCCGGATTGCGACATCGGCCCGTCCGTCCTTGCCGACCGTTGCCGTCGCGCTATCCTCGGTGGCGTCGCCGAAATCCCACTCGAACCGGACCTCGACGAGATCCGAGGGGATCCGGCCCGCGACTAACGTGAATTTGTAGTCCGTCCCCACGTCGCCGCCGTCGATGTCCGGCGGGTCGATGGTTAGCGACGTGTCCACGACGACCTCGACCCGCGGCAGTTTGTCGGGGTCGGCAAGGGCGTAAGGCAGGCCCGCGGCCCCGAACAGACTGTCGTACAGGTGGACGTTCATGTCGTAAGTGCCGTCCTCGCCCTCTTCCGGGGTCCAGACGACCCGGGCGATCCCGTCAGCGGGCATCTTCGCTTCGGCGATTTTGCGCATCGGTAGTGCGTCAGCGCCTTCCACCGGTACCGGGAAGCCCACGAACACGGCGCGCAGACCGTCGGCATGGATCGCGTCTGCCTGGAGGGTGACGTTTTCCTCGATGGCGACCTTGCGCGGAGTTGCCTGGAGGCGCGGCCTTGGGGACTGCATCAGGACGCGCTTGTACTGGAACAGCACCACGTCCAGGCTGCTGATCCGGCCCAGCCCGATCCGACTCAGAAACTTGTTGGTCGCCTCCAAGGTCTCCATCAGGGGCGCCAGGTCCGCGGACACGCCGGCATAGACGCTCCATTCTGGGCCCTTATAATCTCGTTCGTTGGGGTCGAAAGGCAGCCCCAGGGCCAGGTCTGTCCCCCCGAAGACCTTCAGGCCCACGGTGCCCGCCGACAGCAGTTCCCAGTGGGCCAATTGGATCGAGTTGGCCAACACGCCGCGGAAAAACGGTTCGACCTGGACTTTGAACTCGTGCTTCATGCCGGCTTCGGCCTTGCCCAGCACGACGCCCTCGCCCACGTCCTCGCGTTCCTTGATGGTGTAGAAACCGTCGCTGGCCCCGTAGCCGAAGCCCACCTTCACCTCGACACCCTTGTCCACCGTCGGGCCGGCCAGTTTGACCTCGCCGGCCGTGTACCCGATCGAGACGGCGATGCCGAATTCGGGCTTTATCACCGGGGCGATGCCCACGGGGCCCAGAATCGGGATGAACGCGAACGGTATGCTCCCAAGTTCCTGGGTACACTCCACCTTACCAGTCAGTCCGCCGTCAAAGGACACCTCGCCCACGGCGCCGGTGATCGAGGCGACGCCCCGGATGTAGAAGTCGAATCGCTCGATGCTGCTGGAGAACCAACCCTTCGTGATGCGGAGCTCGGCCACTGGGCGCAGGTCGAATCGCTGCGACAACTTGAACCCGCTGAAGCCGATGTTGACGAGGCTTGTTTCCCCCTTGCATTTCAGGCTGGGCAGGGAAAGCGGGCTCTCCAAGACGCCGTCGGGCAACGGTTTGGCCGGGTCCTCTACAGGCTGCGACCAGTCCCGCGTGCTCTCTATGACACGGGTGCCGTTGTCGTCCAGGATCGCCTCGAAGACCATCGGGGCGCCTTCCACCTGAACGTCCAATTCCTCGAAGATCTCGACGAGTGTCGCTGGGACCGTTTCGAACGTCACCTGCTTTGCGCCCTGGTCCACAACGTCCACGACCAGGTCCATCAGGCCACCGACGTACCCCCCAAAGAGTAGGGTGCCGGCGGCCACGGCCTCGGTCGCCGCGTTGCGACGCAGTGTTACGTGGGCCCGATCCCGGACGTCGGGATCGGGGTAGGTGATCTGGACCACGTCATCTCGCGACACCAGGACGACACTGGGCGCCAACGTGGCGATCGCCGCCACCACCGTAGCCGGCGGAATGGACCCGGAACGGACCGTGATAACTGCCGACCCGACCTGGAATCCAACGGCGGTCAACGCGCCACCGCGGCTGACCGCAACGACCTCGGGTGCGCTGGACTCGAAGGACAGCGGCGCCCCTTTGACGACGATACCGTCGGTGCCTCGGACGACGGCCCGGATCTGGGCCTTTTCGCCAGGCTGGGAGAACACGAAGAAACTGTCCGAGGTGACATCGATCCAGCCCTCGGCGGGCCCACCGCCCGAGTCATCGCAGCCGGGCCCGACGACCGCCAAGGCCGCCAGCAAGGACAGGGCCAGCAGGGATCTAAACCTGTTCATTCGGTCCTCCTTAAAGTTGCGGGCCCCCAGGGGGTTTTGTCGCAAAACTACTTGTTTCAATGGGAAGATTCGCATCCTTGCCTCCGGAAGTCAACGGTGTGTGTGCGCATCTCGGGTTCCTGTAAAGCGAGTCAATGAACTGGTTCGTGGCAATCGGGGCATCACTCCCGAGGCTGCTTTGCTCCTGGCCCAGGTATTCCATACCTCAGTGGATTATTACTCACGATGACCGTCGCCTCTTTACCTGGCTTTATATCGGTCTCGCCTTGGTGCTTGGTATAACCATGGGCCTCTTCTGGCTTGTGGCGGTGGTAGCTGTTCACGGTGGCCTCGAGATTTACCGCCAGCACTACCTGGACTCCAGGTGGCCGGGTGTTCTTGCCAGAACCCTTTGGGAACTCAAACTGGACATGTCGCCGATTATCTTTGCGTTCGTGGTCACCCTCTACGTTG
>CAZHDQ010000428.1:0-3471 GCA_964531595.1 uncultured Anaeromyxobacteraceae bacterium | reverse complement strand
CGGGGAAGGTCGAACTAGGCATGCTGGGCGGTATCGACCTAGTGACCTTGTCCAGCCACAAGGCCTACGGTCCGAAAGGGGCGGCTGCACTGATCGTCAGTTCGCGCCGCAGCATGAAGCCGCGGCCGATCCTTGGCGGCGGTGGCCAGGAAGAGGGCATGTGGCCCGGTACGGTCAACGCCGCCGCTGTGGCTGGATTCGGGGTGGCCATTGAACGGGCCTGTGCCCTGCTGGAA
Organism: uncultured Anaeromyxobacteraceae bacterium; assembly: GCA_964531595.1. Lineage (GTDB taxonomy): Bacteria > Myxococcota_A > UBA9042 > DTJE01 > DTJE01 > DUVQ01. The sequence continues at coordinate 3,235 of CAZHDQ010000428.1, read as the reverse complement.
GATGACGTGGCGCGAATCCGGGGGCTGGTCGGTCGGCTGGAGGCCGGATTGTTCGAAGCGTTCCCTGGCAGCCGCCGCAACGGTGACCCGGACTGTACGGTTCCCCACTGCGTAAGCGTGACATTCGCGGGCGTCGCTGGCGAAACCCTGGTGGCCTCTTTAGCGCGGGCAGGTGTGGCTGCTTCGATGGGCAGTGCATGTGCAGGGGAAGCCGCGAAACCCTCGCATGTGCTGTTGGCGATGGGGCGGACGCCGGAGCATGCCCGCAGCACCTTGCGATTCGGGCTGGGGCGGTTCACGACGGTGGCCGAAATAGACGAAGCAATTGCCCTGGTCCAAGAGGTTGCTGCGAGGATCCGGCCGATCACACCCCGATGAAGAGGCGTTTGGCGAACTTTTCGTCCAGTCCCGCAGCCATGATTTTGGATGCAGCGCTATCGATATCGTAGGGGACGCGGACGTACGTCAGTCGCTGCGCGCCGTGGTCCCAGACCGCGTAACACGCTCGGGGGTCGCGGTCGCGGGGCTGTCCCACGCTGCCCACATTGACGATGTAGCGGGTGGCGTCGTCGAGCTTCATCGCGTCCGGTTCCACCTGGGTGACCTTCCGCGCCGACACCCCGAAGATCAGCGTCAGATGGGCGTGTCCGATGAAACTGACCGGGCGCATACGGTCTATCACCTGGGCGTGGGCCTGCGCCTCGGAAGCCTGGACCACGTAGAAAAATCCGGATGGCACGACTGGTGCCGAGTGGTAGAATCCAACGTCTGCTTCCACGCGCGTGTACGGAAGGCCGTAAAGCCAGCGATAGTTCTCGTCAGCTAGATGGTCGCGCGTCCACTGCACCGCATGGCGGGCACCCTGGTAGTAGTAGGACTCGTCCATCGCCCCGGTGACCGCGGCGTCGTGGTTTCCAAGCAACGTCGGGACGGAGCGTTCCCGCAGCAGTTCGCAGCATTCGTCCGGGCTAGCGCCATAGCCAACCACGTCGCCCAGGCAGATGATGCGGTCGTAGCGCTCGCGGTCGATGCTCGCCATGACGGCTTTCAGGGCCTCGATGTTGGAATGTACGTCCGTAATGATGACCGTTCTCATGCCGGGTATGGTAGCAGAAAGTTTTCGGACCAGCGTAACCAGAATCCGCCACCCCGGCCCAACTTCGCCTTCGCGAACCAGAGCCCGGCCACGGCTGCGGACGTTAGCCATGGAACAGGTGCTCCCATGCTGGAATATGGGGCTCGAAAAGGGCTCCCAACGCTTGACAGATTCCGTCGTCTCCGCTACCTAGGACAAGGTTTTTTCGTCGGGAATCGCGGGCGCGCGGGGGTTTCCTGAAATTGGACATCATCGGTAGCAACAATCCGGTTTCCGGCCCCTGGCCGGCGGAGTGACGAGCGCGGGGGTGCATATGACTTTGGCCTTTTCAGCGGACGCGGAAAGCCGTTTCCAGTCGTTGCTGGCCCGATATCCGAATCACCAAGCCGCGTTGATTCCAACGCTAATGCTGGCGGTTCGCGATTTCGGATTTCTGTCGCGGGAGGCGATGGAATACGTCGCAGGGCGACTGGACATGCATCCGGCAAAGGTGCTGAACGCGGCGACTTTCTACACGTTGCTGCGCAAGCGCCCACTGGGCCGCCACCACATCCAGATTTGCATGAATGTCCCATGCTACTTGAAGGGTAGCGACCATCTGGCAGACCACCTGAAGCGCCGGTTGGGCATTGGGTTCGGCGAAGTGACGCCGGACGGGTTGTTCAGCCTTGAGGGCGTGCAGTGCCTGGCATCGTGCGGCACTGCCCCGGTCGTCCAGGTCAACGACGACTACCACGAAAATATGACGTCCGAAAAGGTCGACGCCCTGCTGGATGCGTTGCGGCGCGACCCGATTCCGACCCCGAAGCAGGGAGGTGACCAATGACCGCGTCCACCGACCCGACTCGCGGCTTCCTGTTGCGCTGCGGCCCCGGCGAGTCGATCGACCTGGAGCGTCACCGCGCGATGGGGGGCTTCAACGCGTTGCGCAAGGCGCTGACGATGTCTCCCGACGACATCCGTGAGGAGGTCAAGAAGGCCACCATCCGAGGGCGCGGTGGTGCTGGATTCCCGGCGGGCGTTAAATGGGGCTTCCTGCCGAAGGACAACCCGAAGCCGCGTTATCTGGTGATCAACGCCGACGAAGGCGAGCCCGGCACGTTCAAGGACCGTTATTTCCTTGAACAGGACCCCTACGTGCTTCTTGAGGGCGTCATCATCTCGGCGCTCGCGATCGGCGCACACACTGCGTACATCTACGTCCGCGGCGAATTCGTGCGGCCCATGGAACGCCTGGAGGCCGCGACGGCGCAGTTGTATCGCACGGGGGTGCTGGGGCCGTCGATTATGGGTACACCGTTCGCGCTGGACGTTGTGATCCATCCTGGGGCCGGCGCATATATCTGCGGCGAGGAATCCGCCTTGCTGGAATCAATTGAGGGCAAACCCGGACGCCCGCGAGTGAAGCCCCCGTTCCCGGCGACGATCGGCCTGTTCGGGTGCCCGACAATAATCAACAATGTCGAGACCATGGCCTGCGTCCGGTTGGTGCTGGAACACGGCGCCGACCGTTTCCTGGAGATGGGTCTTCCCAAGGACGGCGGCCCCAAGATTTATGGATTGTCGGGTCACGTCAAGCGCCCGGGCCTATACGAAGCGCCGATGGGATTGTCGCTGAAAAAGCTGATTTTCGAATACGGCGGCGGCACGATCGACGACAAACCGATCAAGGGCATCATCCCAGGCGGGTCCTCTACACCCGTGTTTCTGGGCGACCAGATCGATGTCAACCTGGACTTCGACAGTGTGAAGGCAGCAGGCAGCATGCTGGGCACCGCGGCCGTCACCGTGTTCACCGAGGGCACCTGCCCGGTGGCGGTGCTTTCGCGGATCTCGCGCTTCTATGCACACGAATCCTGCGGCGAGTGTACGCCCTGTCGCGACGGGACCGGTTGGCTCAGCCGGATTGTCGATTCGATCGAAAACGGCCATGGGCGTCCAGGCGACTGCGACCTGCTGCTTTCGGCGGCGGGCCAGATTCTGGGAAACACTATCTGTGCGCTGGGCGATGCTGCGGCGATACCGGTGATCAGTTTCGTCCAACAATTCCGAGAGGAATTCGAAGAACACATCCGTCGCGGGACATGTCCCTACGGCAACAAGCCGGAGGTCCACTGATGGCTGAGCAGATAGTCTTCT
>CAZHDQ010000427.1:0-3472 GCA_964531595.1 uncultured Anaeromyxobacteraceae bacterium | reverse complement strand
TCCAGCCCCCGCTACTAATCAAGCAATGGGTTATAGTTCAATGAAGCCCTACTGGGAGCAATTGTGACCTTTCCTGTTCCCATTCACTTCGGGTTTAATAAGGGCAATCGGAGGTTCCGAGAGGTGCTGGATGGACGGTGCCACTGACGCCAAGCCTGGCCAGGTCACGATCCTGGACCGGCCCTGGGCTGATGTGTTGGACTTGCCCGAGCGGGTCTCCAGGACTCTATCCAACCTGGGCGCCGTCACGGTGCGGGACGTAGTGGCCCTCTCGGACCAGACCCTGATGGCGATCCCGAACTTCGGCCGAACGGCGCTGCGACAACTCCGAGATGCCCTGGCGGCGGAGCTGCATCCTGCGTCCGGGCCTCCCGCGGCCGCAACCCAGTCAACGAAGACAGAGTTGGCGGCACCTATCGAGGTCAACACCGCGCAGGACACGACATCGACCTTCAAGACAGCCATCGCCCCCCTGGTCGCGCTCGATGACGTCCTCGATCGGCCATGGATCGAGGTCCTGGACATCTCGGTGCGGGTTGCGAGCGGCCTGTACAAGCTCAAAACCACGACGGTGCGCGAGGTTGTCGCCCTGTCCGAGATGCAACTGTTGGCCGTGCCAAACTTCGGCCGCAAGTCACTCAAGGATCTGCGGGGCGCGATCGAAAGCGCGCTCGGGCGCCAGGCGGCAGGCTTGCCTCCTCTCTACGCCGTTGAATCGACGATGCCCAGGGATCCAGAGCCAAGGGATCTCACGGCCCTCTTCGCGGAGGCGCACCGGTTGATCTACCCCGGCGACCTGTTCGTGTTCGAGCAGTTCTGGGTCCAGGAATGGACCGTGGATGACATTGCCTGGGAGTTGTCCGTTTCGTTGACACGCGTCCGCCAGCGCCTGAGGCGATGCAAGCGACGAGCCGGGCGACTCGGGAAGGTGATTCGGCGCATTCTCGGCCCCGTCGAAGAGCGGATGCGGATCGCTGGCGGGATCATCCACGCCTCCGAAGTCGAGGCACTCGCAGGACCCGGACCGCTGCGAGGAGTACCTTTCCTGGTGCGGGCGGCGGACATGCACCAGGTGTACGTTTGGGAGGGAGAGTTCCTGACGGATCTGTCCGCGTCGGACCTGCGCCACCGTGTATCCAGGACCCGGGACACACTTCGCGGCCAGTGGACGCCAGAATCGTCCCTTGAGGAGACATCGCGTGTCGTGAAGGCGGCGACGGGCCTGTTGCTGAACGGGCGCGGGCTGTCGTCGTTCCTGACGGTTGTACTTGGGCGCGTCGCCAAGGTTTCGCCCGATGATCTACCGGACGGTTGCTCAGGATGCCCCGGGGCGTAGGGCTGATGCAGCTCCCCTAAACCCGCCCGTGCTGGCACATGGCTTAGAAGATCGACGTGATTCGTTACGTGCTACCATACCGACTGACCATCACGGAGCCCCCTGCCCATGGGCGACACCTGGGTCACGGACATGCAGCACTTCTTGGACTCGCTGGATCCGCTCAAGGCAGGACAAGTCCCCCTCCCTGCCCACCGTCTGGCTATGCACCTGGGCAGCATCGTCGAGGCTGTCACGGCCGGCTGGCATGCCCGGAGCGAACTGATCCCCACCGTCGTTTCCTGCCGCCGTCATCCCGGTCACAAGCCCTGCCCAGGGTTCATTGCGGCCGCCCTCGCCGACGACAAGGATCACATCGAGTGGGGCTGCTCGAACTGCAACGACAACGGCGCCATCTACGGCTGGCAGGGGACCCTCTGGGACTTCTCGGACGTCGTCGGCCTCGGCTTCGCTCGGGGAGGCCATATGGCGGAGTTCGTCATCACTCCGGGCGAGCATGAGGCCCTGCGGCGCATCCTGATCCTCGACAGGGAGGCCGAGCGAGTCGTCAAGGCTGCGCGGCTCGGACCCGAGATCGACCAGGTCATCATCGAGGCCCCGGGCGCCTGGCTGGACCACCTAATGGAGTACGTTGCCTTCGAAGTCAATGACACGCGGAGCCGGAAGACGCAGGCGCTTCTGCGAGCCATCCTGGCCAAGGCGGGTTGGTGAAGACGCCGGAGGCCTGTCGAGCGAAACTACCTCAAGGTGCCCGTCACAACCGTATCGAGCGGGTCACGATTCTTGCGATGGCGCTGCGTCACCGACAAACCTCCAAGTAGAGCGCGATGCCCCACCTGGTGGAAACTCGCCCGCCTGGAATTTACGAGCCCGTGGGCTGCCGTCCAAGACTATGATTATAACTGGCATAACAACAATGTGTTCTTGCGTTGACCGAGGCAAATCGCGAATTAGTGGACGTTCGACAGCCAGGTGAGCAACGCAGCGTTCGATTTCCTACTCAACTTGACCAGCCTCAACCACGACGATCTGGTGCCACGTCGATTCTGAGCCCAAACAAGGTCGTCAACGCGGTAATGCTGTTGAACGTTGGACTTCCACCACCAAGCGAGGACTGAACTCGATGTTTTCGCATTGATACCCGGCCGGGTTGCAGATCACTCGCGTATCGCCCAGGCGGTAGTCGCAACTCGCGTGCGTGTGGCCGTGGACCCATAGAGCCGGGCGCGCGCGCAGAATCTCGGCCTCGACATTGCACAGAAAGAACCGATTCAGCGGCGAATGGGCGAACCGTGGGTCGATGCTGCCAGAGGCCGGCAGGTGGTGTGTCACGATCACGTCGAGCGCCGATGCGCGGTCCTGAATGAACCGCACCGCGCGGGAGTTGTCCTCGTAAACCCAGCGGCGAAAACCTCGGATGGCCCTGAAGTCGTTCAGCATGTGCGCGTAAAGTTCATTATCAGGGCCGTCGCGGAACCACAGTGTCGTACCGCCGAATCGCACGCCGTCAATCACCACATCAGTATCGCGCAACCAGTGGAAGCCCGGCAGCTCGGGCTCGATCGCAGCCAGGATCCCGTGAACCTCCTCCCGACTCGACCCGTAGTACTCGTGGTTCCCGGTGACGTACACGACATGCGCGAACCTCTCGCAGAGCGCCTTGGTTACAGCGGGAAGCATCCCGACCGAGCACAGATCCCCGGCAACCAGCAGCACGTCCGCAACGCAAGGGTCGAGCGTCCGCAGGAACTCGCGACCACCATCTTCGTGAAACTCGAGGTGCAGGTCACTGACGGCAAGCAATCTCATCTGGTGCGCTCCACAAGATCTCCACCCGGCACGCCTACCACGAGCGCCGTCAACTGCGGCAACAACAACGGCCGCAAGTCGTTGTGGTCAACCGATGCAAAGGGGCGCTTGCGGCGGCGGGTAATGTTCGCTTGGCCGCAGTGCTCGTCGACAGTGAAGAAGAACGACGCCATTATTTCGACTCCAGATCCCGGCCCGATTCTAGAACACAACGCGCAAGGAGTCGCGGCTCCTGCCAGGCACGGTCGAATAACAGGCGGGATGGGAAAGCCTTTGAGCCCGGGTTATTCATGGAGCGTCGTCGCGAGACCGTCGAGACGGCCCGGC
>CAZHDQ010000426.1:0-3479 GCA_964531595.1 uncultured Anaeromyxobacteraceae bacterium | reverse complement strand
CGATCGTGTCGGGACCGGCGGCTTTGGCCTTGAAGCCGTGCAGGTACGGAAACAGGTCGCGATCAACGAACTCGCACAGGTCATCCCCGGTCATCGCACGGTGATGATCGATGCCGCCATGCGTGTCACGCGGCGCCGCCCAGGCGTCCCAACGAAAACGCGGTTCCAGCAGGTTGGCGAACGTGCGCTCCCCCAGTTCAGCCTCGGTGGCACGGTCCTGCTCCAGGCCGTCCAGGTATTTCAGGAACAGCAGCCACGATGTCTGCTCGGTGTAGTCCAGTTCCGTCGTGCAACCGGCCTCCTTCCACAAGATGTCGTCGATGTTGCGAAACGCCTGCTCGAACATGTCACCTCGCGGATAGGCGCGCCGGTCGCGCCGGGGTTCCTGGAACTAACTCGGATCGCGCGCAAGCATACCCCGCGCGTGCGACACTGGGCAAACGGTAAATGGGCGGTTGAGGGGGGGGGTGAAAATCGACCGGGCAGGCGTTCAGTCGCGAACGGGCGGTGCCGGACAGCCGCGCAGCAGGCCTTGGGTCGTGAGGTCCTCGTCAAGGCCCGGCCAGTGGATTCCAAAGCCGGCGCCGGCGAGGGTCCAGTTGGCGCGCTGGAGCGAGGTCGCTGCAAGTCTCGCAGGCCCGCCGCCATGGAGGCTTCGACGGCACAGACTTCCGTGGCGGCAACCAGTGCGGCGGAATCTGACCCGGGCGTGGGCCTCTCGGCCTTCACAATCCACCCGCCATTCCAGGACATGCATCGCCGACAACGTTCCCCTGACGACCGACTCAGTTTAGGACGAACAGCCTCCGATCTCGATCCCGGGGTTCGAAGGTCCCCCTTCGTCTCTTCCGGTGCCTGGGCCTGGTGGCCGGGGCATGATATCGTTCAAGCCGATCTTGCGGGGCGGAATACGAGGATGGATTCGCGCATTGCTCCTGCCCAGGCGTCGGCACCCCCCGGAGCCATGATCCTCGCGGCGATCGCCCTCGCAGGCCTCCTCGCGTGCGGTTCCGCCGGGCCCGGCGCGCCGGATGCGGCCGACGATGACGCTGCGACCCTGGATGCAGCCGACGTGACCGCCCCGGACCGCGTGGCCCACTTCCCCTCCAGCCGCCCTTTTGAAATCACGCGCGCCAACCCGGTCGGCGAACCCACGACGGATGCGGAGGTCGAAGCCTTCACGCGGCGTATGGCAAGTTTTTTCAAGAAAACCGAATACTTTCACTGGCTGCGCCGACTGTCGCACGGCCTGGCCGATGGCAACTCCTGGAACCAGATGCCCTACATGTGCCTGTGGGACGCACCGATTGCCGTTCGGCAGGGGGACGTCGTTACCTACCGGCACGTGACCGGCGCCGACAACATGATGGCGCACATGGGCCGGGTCATCGGGCCGGTGTTCAGCGCCTACCTGACCGGCTCGGGCGATGCACGGCAGCAGGCGGCTATGCGAGAGATGGTGCTGGGCTACATCCGCGGCGTGTCGGCGATGTTCGACGGCAGCATCTGGGCCGACGAGGATCCGGTCGTCCCCACCGTCATGGCGCGCGCCATCTTCCACCGCAACCACGACTGGGTGTTGGACGGGGGCCGCAAGGCCGCCGTCGACTACGATGCGGTACGCCACGAGGTCTTCGAGCAGCGCCACGACACGCTGCACAACGCGAGTAACCCGACCTGGGGCGACATCTGGGTGCGCAACAAGCGGTCCAAGGACGACTTCCCCTGGGTTTACCGAATGCACGTGCACCTAGCGCGCCTGCTGTGGTCTGTCGAGGACCCGGAAGTCCGCGATGCCGCGCTGAAACTGCACGACCAGTTCCAAGCGTTCTTCAAGGACATCCTGGACAGCGGCTACATCATCCGGGCAAAGGCGCAGGGCGGCGAGGTCTACATCCCTTACCTGGAGGGGACCCAGACGATCGACGATTTCGCCAGCCTGGTGGAGTACGAGGAACTCGTTCCGAACGCCGAGTGCAACGCGAAACTGTCGGTCGCCCTGATCGCGACCGGAGACCCAGGGGGCAACGACTGCGAAGACGGGATCTCGGAAACCTACGAGGAGGTCTCGTTGATCCGATACTACGGCCATACGTGGATGCAATGGGGCTTCCATGTCAGCGCCGTCGCCACCGCCCTGCTCTACGGCGATCCCGCGGCCCAGGAACTGGTCGCGGGCCTGGGAGCACGCATGGACGAACTGCGGGTGCGCAACGACAAGACATCGGCGGATCCCCGTTTCCGTTCCGACGTGGCACAACTGCTGGTACTGGACGCTGCGTACGGCCTGCCGCTGACCCCGGTCGAGGCCCACCAGGTGATCGACGAGTTCACCGCCGCGGCCGACCACTACCAGGCCTGGGATCGCTGGGACCTGTGGCGCGACGGCCTGCCCGATGGCGAGTACGACGGCTACCCCGCACGCGAATCGACCCTGGGCGACGGCACCCAGAGGACCCACATCTGGATCGTCGAGATGCCGAACCTGTTCGAGTACTGCGCCTCGCCAGTGCGCGCGCGGGACGGCACCCCGTTCCTCGACTGCGACCTGTTCACCGACCTCGCCCGTTAGCCCTACCTGCACGAAATGGGCGCCCTGATGGTGGCATACCTGTCGACCGCTCGTGGCTGAGATGCAGTATACCTGGGACCGAACCTACCTATGGCGGAACTGTCGCCGGCCGTTGGGATGGCACGGGCCGACCTGGTACTGCTGAGCCTGGTTCGGGGCGTGTCGTCACGCGAGCGAGCTGGACTGGCCGCGGGCATTGCCCGGCTTGCGGACCGGGTGCCTGTCTGGGTCGGCGCGCCGCAGGGCCAATTCATCGGCTTGCGCGTCAGTGGCGGCCACGTCCGGCCGCAGGCCGGTTCGGCGCGGCCCTTGCCCCGCGGCCACCTGGGAGTCGCGAGGCGTCGACAAAATCTGAGCCGCGGGACAAGCAAGGGCCGTGACGAAAGTGGGCGTCCACTGCACGAGCTGGTTGGGCAGCCCGAACTGCTTTCCCAGATCCGCGGCCCTCGAAGGCCTTGCTCCGCCGGTGCTGGTATCGCCCGAACTAGGGTGGCGCCCTGGGACTTCTTCGGCTATCGTTCCCCGAGCGACGCGCCGCCTACGGGTTAGGCCTGACTGCGTGGGTTCTCGATGAAAGGCGAACTGTTCAAAGGAAGGGTATTGGAGTGACAGCGTTGAAGAAGCGATCGGCAATGGTTGACGCGCGTCCCTTCATCAAGTGGGTGGGTGGCAAGCGCCAGCTTCTGAACTCCCTAAAGCAACACCTTCCTTCTCGTTACGGCGCGTTTCATGAACCGTTCGTCGGTGGAGGAGCGCTGTTTTTCGCACTTTGCCCCGACGTAGCATTTCTCTCCGACAACAACGAACGGCTGATCAGGACATACAGCGGCGTGCGCGACAACGTTGAGGCAGTCATCGCCCTCCTCTCAACGTATCCATACCAGAGGGATTTCTATCTCCAATTGCG
>CAZHDQ010000425.1:0-3490 GCA_964531595.1 uncultured Anaeromyxobacteraceae bacterium | reverse complement strand
ACCGGACCCGCGAGGCGCTGGTAGTTGTCGCCGGGGAAACAAGGGCAAGAAGGAGGCGTTTCGAGGGTGGGGTAATGCGACGACTATTCATCGGCCTGGATCTGCGGTATCACTCGGCTGGGTGATATAGCGATCGGGGAAATGACCTACTTGCAGGCACCGAATTCGGCCAGTGTCGTAGCCTTCAGTTGGCAGTCGGCCTTCGCCTGGGAGGTCCGCGCCTTGACCAGATTGTCCGCGCAGACCTTGAGGTCTTTGTCTGCCTTCTCGGTGGTCGCCTTGTCGGCCAACGCCTTCGCCTCGGAAGATGCTGTGACCGCGGCGTCCTTGTCAGATGCCAACTGATCGGTTTGCTTGGTGAACTCAGCGGTCAGCGCAGCCTTTTTCGCATCGCAGTCTGCCGTCGCCGCTGCCTTATCTTCGTCGGTTGTCAGGTTTTCGACCGCCGCCGCGCACTCCTCGTCCAGCTTCGCAGACGCTTCCTGTTTCGCGGTCTCGATTTCCTGGGCCTTCGCCTGGAAATCCTCGTTGACCTTGGCAACCGGATCCTCCGCAACCTCTACGGGATTTTCGGTGGCCTCCAGGGTCATCATGTGGGCGCAGGCCTTCAGCAGGTCGTCTTGGGACGCCTTCTTTGCGCAGGAAACAGCGAAAGCCATGGCGATCACGGAAACCAATACCAAGCTAGACTTCGACATGTTGACGGTCCTCCTTCGTGCCCGCTGGCGCGGACGATAATCGGAAACCCGCGAACACCAGCGCCCCACGGAACCGGGCACGCTGGCTGGACATGCCGTGGTATGCCATCGCCCCTTCGCGATGTCAAGGGTTGCCAGACCCCTCATGCGCATGCTAGAGAATTGGAATCACGCCGCTTTCCTGGTGGGTTGGACCAGGCCGGCATAGGGCCGAAGGCACGGTGTGGGAGGGGTTGTTCGGAGCGGGGGCCCTGCGCCACCCGCCGGAGGTGACGGATGCTGCCGGGAAGCAAGCGGATCTTCGTTATCGGATACCACCAGAGCCCGTTCGGGAAGCTGGGCGCCATGACCCTGACGCAGATCGTCCACGAGGCGGTGACCGGCGCGGCTGCGGATGCCGGGGTCCCGGTCGAGGCAGTCGACGTCGCGTCTGTCGCGGGGTTGCTTACGCCCCTGATGCAGGACCAGACGCTGCTGGCTGGACTGGTCGCGGCGGTGCCAGGGATGGCCGGCAAGCCGATCGATTGTGCCGAGATTGCCTGCGCCAGCGGCGGCCAGGCGATCTTGAACGTCGTCCAGCGGTTGCTGCTGGGCGAGGGGGACGTAGGCCTCGCCGTCGGCGTCGAAAAGATGCGCAACGACGAAGGCAAGATGGATGGCAAGCTCATCGGCAAGGTGCTGGGCACGGCGTCGCACCCTGACGACCGGCCGGGCAAGGTCTTCGTCTTCCCACATATCTTCGCCGAGGTCATGGATGCCTACATGAAGCACTGGGGCACGACCGAGGAGGAGTTCGCCCATGTACCGGTCAACATGTACGCGCACGCGAACCACAACCCGTTGGCCCAGATGCATAAGATCCAGATGACCGTGGAGAAGGTGCTGACAATCGACGGCCCGAACCGCTACCTGGCGGAAGGGCTGCCGATGAAGACATTCGAGTGCTCGCAGGTCAGCGACGGCTACGCGGGGATCGTGCTAGCCACCGAGGCAGGATTGGCGCGCCTGGGCATCTCGGCAACGGGCGGCCGGGCCGTGGAACTGGTCGGCTACGGCCAAGCGACCGATCCGCTGTCGACCAAGGGACGCGACGTGCTGCACCCCGGCGGTGCCTATCGGGCGATGCAACGGGCCTATGACATGGCCGGGATCGGGCCGAAAGACATCGGGTTGGCCGAGGTCCACGACTGTTTCGGTATCATGGGGGCGCTGGCCGTTGAAATCCTGGGTTTGGCCGCGCCTGGGCAAGGCGCTCGCTACTACGTCGAAGGGAAGGCGCGTATCGGCGGCGGCGGCACACCGATCAACACATCGGGCGGACTGATCGCCAAGGGACATCCCATAGGGGCGTCCGGCGTAGCCATGGTTGGATGGAATTACCGTCAATTGATCGGAAAGGTACCCGAGGCTTTGGCGGTCCCTGGAACGCGATACGCAGCGTCGTTCAATATCGGTGGACCGATCTGCGCGTCGGTGACCACGGTACTCAAGGCGCCGTGACACCACGTTACCCGGAGCTTGTGATCCTCACGAGCCATCAGTCGTCTTCCACCACTTCCCCAGCAAAGTCTTCGCGGTTCTTGCGGCCCTGCGGGCAGCGGAAGCAGGCGGAACGACGGTTTTCGAACGCGTTGGCCTCAACGTAATCGTTTAGGCACTTCTCCAAGGGCAGTTCCTTGCGCCGCGCCTTGCAGTAAAACCCGTTGACCAGTTCACTCGTTTCCGGGAAGGAGTATGTAAATCTCATCGTCTGACTCCCCTTCTAAATAGGACCTAATTGGTCCAGGAACTAAATTTAGTCAGATTCAAGGGTGATGTCAAGAAAAACTTTGCGCTTGAAATACTCAGTATTTCGATTGGTTCGAGTTTTCGATTGGGCAGTCTAGGCGAAAATCCAGCCGGGAATCAGCCGGCGCGGCGGATGACCTCTTCCGCCAGGAACGACGCAACCTGTGTCGGTCTCGTCCCAGCGCCGAACCCGGCGTCGTAGCCCAGTTCCAGGGCGACCTCGTGGGTGATCCGCGGCCCGCCACACACTAAAACGACACGCGAGCGCAGCCCCTGAGCCTCCAGCATGTCGGCCAGTTCGGCCAGGTTGTGCAGATGCACGTCCTTCTGGGTGACGACCTGGGAAACCAGCACCGCGTCCGCGTTCAGTTCCTGGATTTGGCGCAGCAGCGTCTCGTTCGGCACCTGGCTGCCCAGGTTGAAAACCTGGAACCCCGTGTAGCGCTCGAGGCCGTATTCCCCGTCGAAGCCTTTCATGTTCATGATCGCGTCGATGCCCACCGTGTGCGCGTCGCTACCGGTGCAACCGCCGACAACGCGGATCGGCCGACCCAACCGAGTCACGATCCGCTCGTTGATCTCCTCGAACGACGCGGACGTCCCGGTCACCCGCGGCACGACGATCCGACCGAAATCCACGGTATGCGTCAATTTGCCGTACAGAACGTAGAACGAAAACCCGTGGCCCAGATCGCGCTGGTGGTAAACGGACGGTTCCTTCAGCCCCATCTTTCCAGCCAACCGCCGCGCCGCCTCGACCGACTCGGGGCACAGCGGCACCGGCAGCGTGAAAGACACCTGGGTCATCCCGTCGTCCAACGCGTCGCCGTATGGGCGGACTGCGTTGGGGTCGACACCGGAAGGCGGCAACGGTGTTCGCGCGTCCTCGTGCTTCATCGCGTCCCCCCAGTCACACGCCGACGCAGCATGTCCTCTATAGGATTGTGGTAATCGGGCCCCTGGGCGAACACACGGTCCGGCCCGCGCCCGCCACCAGGCCTCCG
>CAZHDQ010000424.1:0-3498 GCA_964531595.1 uncultured Anaeromyxobacteraceae bacterium | reverse complement strand
AGCGGATGATGAAGTCGATTTGTGCCGAATTCGACATTCGATTCGTGGACTTCCTGTAACCGACGCTGGGGATCGGGGCCTACCGGCCGTCGGATGCGGAACGGCGGTTGGTCGAACAAAACGGCGGGTGCCGGAAGCACTTTGAGCCTTTCTACCTGGAAGCGAAGGCAATCGCGGCAGAAGCGGATTTCATCGTCGATCTGACCGAGGCGCTGGCCGGAACCCATGATGCCTACTGGGACTACTGCCACCTGACGCCGGAAGGAAACCGGATCATCGCTGGGCGGATCGCGGACGAATTGGGCCGACGCGGCTGGCTTTAGGAGTTTTGGAACCCAACTGGTGAAGAACGTGCCCAGACCAGAAACTCCCCTGGGGCGAAGGGGAATCTGGCTCCGGGCCGGTGCAGTTCCTCGGCAAGGCCCCCGCGAACGGGTGTCATAAAGCGTTTGCCTCATATCCTCAGTCACGCCACTGCTGTCGATCAGCGGAGCAGGGGACTCAGGCGGGCGTCCCGGCCGTCCAGACGCGGTGGGCGGCCTCAATCAACGAGGCGAGGGCCGCCCGCCAGTTGGAAGCAAGGTCGTGGTCGAACTCAAGTTTGAAGAAGCATCTGCCATGGATCCCCTCCCAGGGAAGCGACTCACCCTGGAGGGTTGCAACGAAAGACACGAGGTTCTGCCGGATCTCGTCCCAGCCGGTCTCGTCAGGTGCGGCGACATCGAGGTAGCCGCGGACGCGGTTTCCCGGCGGCGGAACGACCAGGCTCTCGTTCACCAGCGTGCCGGGATTGCCGTACGGGATCCCTTCCAGCAGCATCCGGCTTGCAGGATCGTAAGCGACCCCGCGGTGAAAGGGAACTCCGGCCGCGTCAAGCTCAATGATCCCAGGATCTAGAAAATGGTGACGGTGGATCGCGGCATTCACCTGGTTTGCAGGGGTAACGCCGGATGAATTCACCACCGGCCACTCGAACCGGACAAACGTGGGTGGTTCCACAGCCGTTTCGTGCGCCCTGAAATGATGATGAACGGCGCTGGAGTGGCTGTCAAATCCGGCAGATAGACTGGCATCAGTTGTGGGTAGTATACCGGCGTATCTTCAAATGCTGCGATCGTCGCTCAGGCTTAACTTACGAGTCGACAGGCCAAGCACCACGCAGACTCAGCCTTACTTGCCCTTGCGCGAACTTTCGGCAGGCCTCGTCATCGACAACGGATCCAGCACCTTATCCAGTGTCTCTGGGTCCATTAGTCCCTGCTCCAGGACAAGGTCGCGGACCCGGTGACCGGTGGCCAGGACCTGCAGCGCCAGTTTCGCCACAGCCTCGTAGCCCAGGAACGGCACCAACGCCGTGACCAACCCGGTTGATCGCTCCAGCAGATCACGGCAGTGTGCCTCGTTGGCTTCAATGCCCTCAACGCAACGCTCACGTAGGACCGTAAAGGCCCGCGTCAGGATCTGGACGGACTGGAACAGGTTGAACGCAATGATCGGTTCGAAGGCGTTTAGCTGGAGCTGGCCGCCCTCGGCTGCCATCGTGATCGTGAGGTCATTCCCGATTACCTGGAAACAGACCTGGTTCACGACCTCGGGGATCACAGGGTTCACTTTGCCCGGCATGATTGAGCTGCCCGGCTGCATGGGCGGAAGGTTGATTTCCCCCAGCCCGCCACGGGGCCCTGACGACAGTAGGCGCAGGTCATTCGCTATCTTCGAGGCCTTGACTGCGATGCGCTTCAACACTCCCGACAGTTGCACAAACGCACCTGGGTCGCTGGTAGCCTCGACCAGATCAGGCGCCGTGATCAGCGGCAGGCCAGTGATTTCTACCAAGTGGCGCCGTACGCACTCGGCATAGCCTTCGACCGTGCTCAGACCGGTCCCAATGGCGGTTGCCCCGAGGTTGATCTCGTGGATCAGTTTCTGGGCCTCGCGAAGGCGTTCAATGTCCTCACCAACAGTGACGGCCCATCCACCGAATTCCTGGCCGAGCGTCATGGGAATCGCGTCCTGCAGTTGAGTCCGCCCCAACTTCAGGACTCCGGCAAATTCCGTGGCCTTGCTACGAAACGCCCCCTGCAGGGCCAGCATCGCTTCTTGCAGTGCCTCGATCTTCCAGATTGCTGCGATCTTCACGGCCGTTGGATACACGTCGTTGGTTGATTGGGAAAGGTTCACGTGGGTGTTTGGGTGGCAGTGCTTGTAGTCCCCGCGCGCGTGACCCAGGATCTCGAGGGCCCTGTTCGCGATGACCTCGTTGGCGTTCATGTTGGCGCTAGTGCCCGCGCCCCCCTGAATCGCGTCCACCACGAAATCGGCGTCGAATCGTCCTTCTAAGGTCTCGTCGCAGGCCTGAACGATCGCCCCGCACACTTCGGCGGAAAGCAGGCCCAGTTCCCTGTTCGCCAGGGCCGATGCCTTCTTGACAGCGGCAAGTGACTTGACCAGGGCCGGGAAGGCCGACATCGATATCCCGGTGATGGGGAAGTTCTCGACCGCCCGAACAGTTTGCACCCCGTAGTAAGCGTCGGATGGGACTTCGCGGTCACCCAGTGAATCATGCTCAATTCGTGTCGCCATATTCGCCTCCAGATTGGTCCAGACAACCATCGCCCGAAACGCCGCAGTATCGTATCAATCCCCCAAGTTTTCTTGCAATGACTAAAGACCCGGTAGATGGCAACAGAAGAGTCATCCGGCGGTGCAATCTTCGTTGAACTGGGAGCATGGTCCGGAGATAATGGTCTCGCCCATCGTCACGCATCCGAGGAGTTCTTGATGAAACCCAGGGTGTCCACTTTTCCTGTGCTGCCCGTCATGCTGGTGGTCCTGGGGATCGCCACGCCTGCACAGGGAAGGCCCGTCGAGGCCATCGTCCTGGCAGAGCCGGATTCGATGGCTCCCGGCACCATGCCCGCCCCGCCCAACACCCTCCGGATTGGTACCATCGACGATACGCGAAGCCTGCACTGGACTGGTTCGCGGTTGGTGACCCCGCGACACGACACAACTTCCCTGGGGCCTTCCGACCGGTTCGGGCCACCCGTGTGGGACCCGTCCAGCCAGTCGTGGTACCGCCAGGCCAACGGGACCATCGTCCGGATAGAGGACGGCGGCGCCCTGACTGTCGTGGCCGACAACGTGCAAGGCGCAGACATCGATGTGCGAGCCACAGCCGGTGTCGCCGTGTCCCGCGAACCAGACGGGGCGATCGTCTTGCACCGTTTCACCGCAGGCCGCACGGTCCTGGCCCGGGGAATGGGTTTATTTGGACCGCGCCTGTCGCCCGACGGCTCGCGCGTGCTGGTCACCGAAAGCCGGCCTTCTGGCGGGCACGTCATGGTCTTGGCACCGGGACAGCCGCCGACGGACCTGGGTCCAGGCCACGGCCCTTCGTGGCTGCCTGACGGACGCGTGATCCTGGCACGGCTGTCCCACGACGGGCACCACGTGTCGTCATCGTCCCTGCAACGAATCGATTTGACGACAGGCACC
>CAZHDQ010000423.1:0-3510 GCA_964531595.1 uncultured Anaeromyxobacteraceae bacterium | reverse complement strand
ACCGGAGGGCCGAACTCCAGGTCGCTCAGGTCCCGAACCAACTCGTCGGTGATTGCACCCAGTGCATGCGTGGTGTCCTTCACGATACTACCTCTGTAATGTCAGGGTCGGCGCCGGATACCGCACCAAGCGCCCGCGACCAACGTGCCAGCGCCACCGGGTCCGGCGACGACGGGTACGCCTTGTATAGCGCCGCAGTGGCCGCCATCCGCGGACCGAGGGCGGCCATCCTCGCAGCAAGACCGGGTCGCCGCAGGGCACCACGACCGATGCGCGCCAGATACCCGGACCGCAGCGGGCCCAGGCGCTGACTCAACGCCATGCGTGTCAATTCCGGACCGACGAACCCCAGATCGGTCAACGCCTGGACATCGGCGCCCGGCATGTCCCAGATCAGCCTTCGAAACACGTCGAATGCCCCCAGGATCGGGCCGTGGGTCCGCAGGAACCGGGTCGCATAGGCCCACACGGTTTCCGGCGCCCCAGGATCGGTCTCCCCATTAGTCACGTCCGCCAGGGTCCGTGCCGCCAGCAGCCCCATACCGACACCGCTCGCGTGCGCTGGAAACACTTGACACCCAGCATCCCCGATCAGCACGACCCCAGGCGCTGCCAAACGGTCGAACGGGCGCCGCACGGGGATCATCCCGCCACCGCTGCGCTGCCTTTTACCGGCGAACGGGTGGTCCTTTTTCAGTTGCTGCATCAATTCCAATGCCGTCCCGTTGCGACCGTCACCGGATACGCCGACCAGAAATCCCACGTGGCTAAGGTCCTCGTGGATATGGACCATGGCCGTTGAAAATCCGCCTTGCACCCCGACCCATGCGGCGACATCCCCGGCCACCATATCGTGTTCAGCCAAAAACGCCTGCGCCGCCGATGCGTCCGAAAGTTCACAGTCTTCTTGCAGCGCCTCGCACAGGTCGCGTCCCCCCAGTCGCGGACAGTCACGTTGCATCGATGGAACTTGCCCCCGCAGGAACCCGTATAACCCGGTCGCATCGACGAAAAGTCGTGCCTCCAGCCGCAGCGCACGGGGCGGTTCGTCTTCGGGGATGTGGATTGCGGACACGGCCGTCGGCCTTTCCCCAATGAATTCCAACCCGATGTCATGCACCGGCGCGAAACAACGGACACCCGCCCGTTGCGCCCGCGCCTGGAGCCGGTCCACCAGCAGCGACATGTCGACGGTTGGTGCGGGGGCCGGACGGATCGGGGATCGCCCCTTCCCATGAACGGAAAGCATCACTAGGTCGCGCCCCGGCGCAACATCCTCCGGAGGAACCGGACGTTGCACCCCGACCGCGTCGTAGAACCAGTAGGGAATCGCATTGACCCAGCGCGCCCCAGCCTGGGCCAGTGGCCTCAGGTCCAGCATCGCGACCGACCAACCGACATCAGCCAGGAACGCCGCCGCCGCCGAACCAGTTGACCCAGCCCCGAACACCACTACGTCGAATTTTGCTTGAATACTACGCAAACCTTTCCCTCCCACTGGATTCTACCGCTACCTATATGCCACAAACCGGGCCGCCTGGCAGCAACGTTCCGATTACGAGTCCGACCTTCGTCGGTGTTTCAAGGTCGCCATGGGCCTCCAGGCATCCAGCCCATCTTGAACTCGTCATCCCTTACAGCAGCGAGGTCTGCCAGATCGAACTCGGCATGTCCACCCACCCCAGGGAGCGCGCGACCACCTGTAGTGCGGCGTGCTATGATTCCAGGCCGACTGGTGAGGGCTTGTGAGGAAATCAGAGACCGTCCGGAAGCACCCGCAGCATCAGGTAACGGACCGTTCCAAGGGCCGGCGGCTTGCACTGCTATGCGTGAAGATCCTGGTAGCCCTGGCGGTGGTCGAGGTCACTCTTAGGCTTGGGTTCCTCGCGTACGCCAACCTGCGCCAACCCATTGCGTGCGGGGATGGCCCCCCAATCCTGATGCGAATGTTTTATGCGTATCGAGGCGGCAAGGGGATGGCAGTATTGCCCGGCGACGGCGCCCAGAAGATGGTCGGGGACCCCCATCGCGGCTACAAACTGTCTGCAAACCTCCGGACCGACTACCCGAGCGGAGCGGCGCTCACCACCAACAGCAGGGGCGCGCGAGGCACACAAGAACACATGGTCCCGAAACCGCATGGCATCCGGCGTCTTGTAGCCTTGGGTGATTCAATAACGCTTGGCAACGGAGTCGCGGACGACCAGTCGTGGCCTGCGCAGTTGGAGTCTATCCTGCTCGACACCGAAGTCGTGAATCTGGGCTGCGAGGCCTACGCCCACGACCAGATGTACGCCGCCTTGCAGGACGACGGGCTGTCTCTCCAGCCCGACATCGTGATCCTGGGTTTCCACGAACCGGACCTCCAACGGAACACGTCTGAGTACTTCTGCCACGAGAAGCCACGATGGAAGCAATCAGCGAAAGGTTGGCGGGTCATGAACTCCCCGGCCCTTCTGCCGGACCAGATTCAGGCGCGCTATCTGGCGCTTCCGATGCTCTACCTGTTTCCGAACCTCCTGGTCGACATCGTCGCGGCGAAGTACACGCGCGCCGGGTCCGGTGAGGCTGAGGCAGAGGAGATCCTGGATCGCACGCGGCGCCTCGCCGAAAACGCTGGCGCCCGGTTCATCTTGGTCCGCCTTCCTCTGTTTGCATGGACCATGAATAGTGAGTTTTTCGCCCGATGGTGCGCAAAGGCAGGGGCCGAATGCGTTGACACATTCCCGGCCTTCGAACAAGCGATGGGTGGTGACATGGAGGCAGCGGTCCGCGAAGGATTCGTCCTTTCTGACCGGTGGCACTACGGCGCAGCCGGCAACCGGCTTGTAGCAACCGTGCTGCGGGACTATCTTGCAACCAAGCCGACGCAAACGACACACTGAGCGCCGTTCTAAAGCTCGACCCCCTTGCCATCCTCGTGGATTTCCCACACTAGTCCGACCTTTCTGGACACCCAGCAAAGAAACTGGAAAAATACCCGTGACACCGAATGGAGGCGCGGATGCCGGACAATCTGCAGGACAAATACGGGCCCGAAACCATCTGCTTCGGCTGCGGTCCAGCGAACACACAAGGCCTGCGTATCAAGAGTGTCGTCGATGGCGATCAGGTCATCTGCGACTGGAACCCGTCGCCCCAGCACCAGGCGTTTCCGGGTGTATTGAACGGCGGCATCCTGGGCACCCTGCTCGACTGCCACATGAACTGGACGGCGGCCTGGCACCTGATGAACGCCCAGGGGCTGGATCGGCCGCCGGTCACGGTGACAGCCGATTTCCACGTCTACCTGAAGCGCCCTACCCCGTCGGATCAGCCGGTGCGCTTGGTCGCCCGCGTGGCCGAATCCTCCGGGGACCGCGTCACCGTCGAGGCCACTCTGACGTCCGGCGGCAAGGTCTGCGCCACGGGAACCGGCGCGTTCGTCGCTATCCACGAAGGACACCCGGCGTTCACGCGTTGGTAGGATGCGCGCAGGCATAGCACCGCTACGTCGAGCACGAATTGGCG
>CAZHDQ010000422.1:0-3514 GCA_964531595.1 uncultured Anaeromyxobacteraceae bacterium | reverse complement strand
GGGTCTGCTGCTCGCCCGACATCTTGTCCCAGACAGACTTCGACAGCAGGATGGCGCCGGCGCCGTCGGTGATAGGCAGGTTCACCATCGTCGAGACCTTGGTGTACCACTGCAAGGCAATCGCGGCCACCGGCGAGATGTATACCGTGTCGATCAGGCCGCTTTGCAGCGACGCGAACACGTCCTGGAGCGACAGCGGCACGCCGTTCAGCCCGAAGGCTTGGAAGATCGCCTTTGCCAGCGGGTCGACATCCCAGACCCAGGGCTTGGTTCCGTTCATGTCTTCGGCCTTGCGGATTTCCTTGCGCGACAGAAGGTATACGAAGCCCTGGTCGGACCAGCCGAGCATCACGAACCCGGCGTCCATGAACTTCTTTTCGAAATCTGGTTGCAATTCCTTGAGCACGCAATCGACCTGCTTGTAGGAACGGAAGTGGAACGGCAGTTCCATGATCCGCGTTTCGGGCAATACTTCGCCCAGCCCGACCCCAGTCAGCCCCGCCGCCTGGATCTGGCCGTACTTCATCTTTTCGAGCACGGTCTTGTCGTCGCCCAGCACGCCGCCGGCGAAAAACTTGAATTTGATGGACCCGGCCGATTCCTTTTCGATGTCTTTTGCCATCGCCCGCATGACCTTCAGCCACACAGAGCCCTCGGGGGCGACGGTCGCGACCTTGATGACGAAGGATTCCTGGGCATGCACCGACAGGGGGAGCGCCAGCAGTAATGCCATGATTAGAGCGCTTACGAACCGGGTCATCATTTCACCTCTTGCAAGGGTTTTTACCTACAGGAACAGTTCATCGACTTCCTCAAGCAGTCTTTCGGCCATCTGCTTTGATGCGGCGTTGACCAGTTGGAATTCCGGGGCCAAGTCATCTGGGGCGTCGATCACCTCCAGAAGCGTCGCTTCGAAAAGTTCACGCTCCTGGACCTGCACACAGTACGTTTTTGCGAAATACACCTTCGCCAGCAGGAACTTGCCGCCGGTGACGGCGAACGCCTTCTCGAAATGTTCGCGGCTTTGCTCGGGCTTGCCACCGATCGAAGCGCCCAGCGCGCCGTAGATGAACCCCAGGAACATGTGCGGGCCGCCGTAGAAGTACTTTTCGTCCAGTTCCATCGCCCGTTGGGCAAACGCGATCACGCGCGGCATCTCGGCGAAGGCGCTGGCGTCTTCCCGGTTCAGGTTCATGTAGCCGCCCAGGCAGTCGCCGGCCCAAAAGATCGGTGCTACGTCGTCCTTGCCGGCCTGCCCCAGAACAGAAACCAGGTCGTCAATGGTTTGCGCGGACCGGTACCCTTCGAATCGTTTGGCGAGCACCTTTTCGGCATATCGGAAGCCGCGCTGGTAAAGGGACGACGCCCATTCCGGGTCTTCGCTTTCGATCAGCAGCATTGCAAAGCCGCAGTTCAATTCGGCGGCGCGGATCAGCAATTCGGTGTTGTCGGGGGACGAAACCAGGAAGCCGTCCAGCAGTTTGAGCAGCGCCGGAGCGCCTGCGCGCGCATGGGTCACGTTGGGTTCCTGGTAGAACGATTGCTTCTGGTCATCCATTGTGGAAGTCAGGTTATTTGCAACCAGTTTGTTCCACTGGCAGCCCACCAGAAAAACGGTGGACGCGGCGATCAGAACGACGCGGAAAAGGATGCTCATCGGAATCCCCCCGTGGTTCCTTGACCGGAGCATGTTACTTCGCCTGTGGTTGCACCGTCAATCGTCGATGCGTGAGGAACCTGGACGGTCGAACCATTCGAATTATTCGATGTCGTACCGTGCAAACTGCATCGCGAAGGTGCCGCGCCCCTGGGTTGAGGAGCGCAGTTCCGTAGCATAACCGAACATGCGCTCGATGGGCGCGGTGGCGCGGACGACCTTGACCGGTCCGCGATCTTCCATCGATTCGATGAGGCCGCGTCGCGCCTGGAGGCCGCCGATCACCTCGCCCATGAACTCGCCTGGGACGACGATTTCGATCGCGCCGATAGGGGCCATCCTGGCCGGGGCTCCACCGCCGCAGGCCTCGCGGACCGCGTTCATTGCGGCAATCTTGACGGCGGTTTCATCGATACTGAAGCCTTCACGGGTCTCGATCGACAGCACAGTGGCGTTGACGTCGGTCAGCGCCAAACCGTGCAGGACGCCACCTTTAAGGGCTTCCTGGATTCCAAGGCGCGCCGCAGCCAGGTGGTTGGCGTTCAGGCCGGGTATCACGGCCGGTACCTCGACGAAGCCTCCGGATCCGCGTTCTGCGGGGGCGACCCGCAACAGCATACGGGCGTAAACCTTTGCGTCTTCGTTCTGGATGTCGCACACGCCGGCGGCTTCGTTTGTGCGCGTGACGGTTTCTGCGTACACGACCTCTGGCCGGCCAACCCGAACGGCTATCCCGAAATCGCGTCGCAACCGGTCTGCTATGACGTCCAGGTGCAGTTCGCCCATACCGGACATGACTGTCTGGCCGGTGTCGGCGTCCTCGCGATGGCGGAACGTCGGATCCTCATCGGCGATGCGCTGGAGCGTCAGTTCAAGCTTTTCGCGGTCGCCCTGCACCTCGGTTTCCACCGCCATACTGATGACGGGTTCGTGGGTGTTGATCGTTTCAAGGAGGATCGGGTGGTTGCGATCGCAAAGCGTTTCGCCGGTGCCGGTCAATTTGAGGCCGAGGACGCCGACGATGTTGCCGGCGCCGACCGCTTCCAGACGGGTGCGGTCCCTGGCGTGAACCAGGAATATGCGGCTGAACTTTTCGGTGATCTGGCGGCCTGGGTTGTAGGCATCGGCCTTTTCGTCGATGGTGCCGGAGTAAATCCTTAAGTACGTCAGGCGCCGGCCGTCATCGGCCACCTGGACCTTGTAGACCAGTGCACACAGAGGCGCCTTCGGGTCGTGGGGGCGCGTTTCGGGTTCGTCGGTTCGCGGATTGCGCCCTACAACCTGCGGGACGTCCATCGGTGACGGCAGTAGTTCGACCACCGCGTCCAGCAATGGCGGGATCCCCTTGTTGCGCAGCGCGGAACCACACAGGACTGGGACCACCTTGCCAGCGAGCGTAAGGCGGCGTAGGGCTTGCACCAATTCGTCGACGGATATTTCTTCGCCCAACAGGTACTTGTCGGCGATGATCTCGTCGTGATCGGCGACTCCGCTGATCAGGTCGTCGCGGGCCTGCTTTGCTTCGGCCTCCAGTTCAACTGGGACGCCTTCGACAACATCTGTTTCGCGTGGATCGGAGCCGTCCCAACTGAGCGTGCGCCAGCGCACCAGGTCGATGACGCCGGAAAAGGTCGATTCGGCGCCGACGGGTAGTTGGATGGGCAGGATCACCTGCGGAAAGCGCGCGCGCATCATTTTGACGCACATGGTAAAATCGGCGCCGATGCGGTCCATTTTGTTGACGAAGGCGAGTCGCGGAACGTGATACTGGTCGGCCTGGTGCCAGACGGTTTCGGACTGTGGTTCGACACCTGCGACCCCGTCGAACACGACCACACCGCCGTCCAGAACGCGAAG
>CAZHDQ010000421.1:0-3531 GCA_964531595.1 uncultured Anaeromyxobacteraceae bacterium | reverse complement strand
GCGATGCAACAAAGACAAAAGCGGACCCTGAGAGGGACTCCCCCTGTTTCTATGAAATTGAGGCCAGGCGAGACAATACTCCGGCGTTAGTCGATGAAGATGAAGCCAGCCGCCTTTTTTGGGGTCATTTTGTGGTATGAATGGCACACTTATCCAATAAATTCCGAATCATCTTTTGGTATGCCGTTTTATACAGCCCGGCCTGTTCCTTGAAGAAATCAAGGATTGCCCTGCTTAGAAGACCGGTTTCACCTAGTTCATCACCTTAACCGCAGCCCCTCTTTAATGCCCGTTAAGAGCACGTTCATCTTTTGAACCACGTCGGCGGGCGGCATCGTCTTCCCGTCGCCCATCTCGATACGAAGCTCGAAGCGCAGCGGGACTCCAGATTTGCTCTTGATTTCCAGCAATTTGGGGATGATATCCCCTAGGTCTTGAAGCTGCGACGGCTCCATATCGGTGACAGCACTTAGAGGTTCGTTGCCTTCACAGATGTCTCCCGGGTGATTGGGCGGCTTCTTTGAGGAAACCTTGAAGTTCGCGAACTGCGCCGATGGAAAGTCACACGGCCAAGCCTGTGAACCGGCCTCCAGTTCAATGAAACGGGCCTGCAACGCGTTGCTGATTACATCGCGCACCGTCTTCCACGGAAGGGTCGTACCGGCCTTAAGCGATAACGCCGACGCGACGGAAAGACCTGACGCCGCGCCAGCCTTCCACGCGTTCGGAAGATTCTCGGGGAGAAGCTCTGCCGCCGCAATGATTGCGGGCGGAACACTCAGCGTCGCCTTCTCGTTCAAAAGTCCAGCCGGAATAGGTTCGCCGTAGATGCTGGCCGGACCTGGCAACAACCAGACAGAGCAGTTTTCCACAGCCGCGCTGATTGCTGTCTCGATGACCTGTTGCGACGCCTTCGGAATATGCGTCGGCTCTTGGTAACCGCCGCGGTCCACCTGAACCACGGTCTTGCCGCCGAAATAATCGTACACGGCCTGGACCGTGATCGTGTCACCTGTCCAGAGACCGGGCAGCCGTTCGCGAGCAAGCAGACAGAACATGAGTTCCGTAAGCTCGGCCGCTTCAGGCAGGACGAGTTCGAGCGCGGCATCGTTGAGCGCGTTCTCGTCGGGCCGCAGTTTCCACCACGAACGCGAGGTGCTATCCGGACGAGTAAGCCGCAGGACGAAGGTCCCCTCTTCGCAGCCATCCGCCAACGTGTCCAGAATAGCGCTGGCCTTGAGCATCTTCGGCAAGTGCGGAAGTTGCGCGAAGGCCCCTGCCAAGTCTTTGACCCTGCGTGAGGTCTCGCCGGTCCGCCACAGATTGTAGGGTCCGTCCGGAAGCAGCGCCTCGGCGGTAACCGCCGTTTCCTGAACGCGCGACCTTTTGTCAGCCTTGATAATGTTGAAATGCGGGTCTTCGGTGACCGTGATCTTAAAGGCCTGCGCCTCGTCCTTTTCAGAAACAGTAACGACAATACAATAGGCCTGCTTGATAAATTCCGGTATGCGGCCCTTTGATTTGTCGATGTTGATCGCCAAGGTCTGCGCAAGGGCGGGATCTACATTGCCATCCTTCTGTTGCTTTTTGACCTCTTCGCGAACAACCTCCCAAGCCAATTTAACTCGATCCTGTCGGGGCGCACCGGCCCAAGGAGCACGGCCAGATCGCGTGTGCGGGCATTTTGACCGACCGGCTGGGAGTGCAGGAACGTCGCCACAACCGCCTGTTCAATCTCGCGGTTATTCAGGCCGACCGACTCGAACTGAAGCCTCCGGGCCTGCGTGAACTCGTTGTCCAGAATACCGGTCCAGGCCTGTCTCGCGCCTTCCCATTCCTCGGTGTCCGCCACGGCCACCATTTCGCGGAGGGCCTCCGACAGGCCTTCCTTAGTGGGTACGGACAGGAAGACCGCCGGGCCGACCAGCGGGCAGGTGTCCCATTTCTCGGCTTCGCGCAAAGCGAGCGCAAACATGCGGAGCACCCCGCGCGTGCGCTGAAAACGACTGAGCGCAGTCCATTTCGAATAGAGCACCTCCGTGAGGTCGGGTCGGTCGTGAAGAACCGTCTGCGAAGAACCTCGGCCACGTCCTGTTTCTCGACCGGCTCGACTACCGACTCCCGCTGCCGTTGGAAAATGTCGTACAGACCGCCCTTGATCCGCCGCCCCAGCTCATCCTCGTTTGTGGGCTCGCTGGTCAGAAGCGAGGCCACCACGCAACACCGGTCCACCTTGGCCACGGCTTGCGTCAAGTACTGAAAGAAATTGACCAGACTGTTCAAGCGGGCAGGATCGTAGCCGACTTTCTCGCGGGCATACATCAGCACTTCGTCAATCAGAATGAGCGTGCCCAAGCCCCGCTTTGCCCGGCAACTCAAGCAGTTCGGTCAGGAGGTTTTCCGCCGGTGCCGAGTCGCGTTCCTCGGCCTTTCCAGTGGCGTGCAGTATTTTCAGACCCGCATCGCCTGCCACCTGATAGGCCAGCACGCTCCAAGGCTGTATGAGCGTCCGGACTGAGCCGTCGGGAGCGCGGACGTCCATTCCCTTCTCGACGTCCAGCTTGTCGAAGCACAAGCACGCCACACGGCACTTGGCGGCTTCTGGCCGATCTCCTGCACGAACTCGCCAACGGCGGGCAGGTCCGGCAAGTGGTCCGGGTCATTGACGATGTGTAGTAACGTGATTAGCGTATGCGTCTTGCCGCCGCCGTACGTCAGTTCCAACTGCCGGACGGCCTTGTCGTTCTTGCCCGCCAACCGCAACACCACATCGCGCACGAGCTGCCGCAGATTGTAGGTTGGGAAGGTGAGCGCAAAGAACTGCTCCGGCTTCTCGTAGATAGGGCGTTTGCCGCGCTGCATCATGACCTCGTAAAGGTCGGCGGCGAACAGGTGCATCGGCAGTTCGCCAGAACGCAGGTCATCGCGCAGTTTCACGACTTCGTGCCAGGGTTTCCAAGGTAGCTTAGCCATTGTCGTTCTCCTCGTTAGGATTGCGTCTTAATTGCAGCGTTGATTGCAACCGAATGCAGCAAAAGCGCAACCCAATAATTCTGTAACTCCATGAAGTAAAGCAACTTGCGTCTTCTGCATTGCAGCCTATTGCTGCTTCTTTGCGTTTACTCATCATATTTGCTGCAATCCTCTCCTGCAACGTCCGGATACCATCGTGCCGCACGAGTCAAGCCTTGGGAATAGACTCGGCCTTGCTCTTTCATCTCGCGCAGGAGCCTCTGTATCTGCGTACGGACAAGTCCCGGCAATACCTGGTAGAACTCCTCCATCTGGCTTCCGGTCTCCGCATTCTCGCGGATATGCTTCAGCAGCAGTTCCTTGTTTGTTGCTCGATCCAGCCCTCGTTTGCGGGTATAGACGCCCTTCTTCCCTGCTGTGGCGTAGTACCGCCGTCCAAGAACGAACCGGCCCCGGGCACCTCGCTCAATGACGCCCAAGTCCAACAAATGTGAGAGCCGATCGCGTGATGGTTCCGGCACCTGTTGCTCGTGGCGGATATGGTTGACTACGAGAAGG
>CAZHDQ010000420.1:0-3531 GCA_964531595.1 uncultured Anaeromyxobacteraceae bacterium | reverse complement strand
GGTGATTTCCCGGACCTTGTCGGCGTCCCGAACGAAGGGTGATCTTGAAAACGTTGACCGACTTCCGTCAGCGGCCCCTCAGCAGCCCCGATCCCAAACGCGTCACCGCACGACCGCGGTCTCAGTTCGGGAAACTGAGGGTGGATCGGCAAACTTCGCGTTCGACGACCATTGCGCTCTCCCTCCAGATTTCGACGCTGCCATCGCCGACGCCGAGGAGAGCCGTTGCCGCGGACAGTACTGGTGGGTCCTTCCGAAAGTTGAAGAGGCGCTGAGTGCTTCACCCCCGAACATCGACGACGCGCAACGGCTTCTCGACGGCTTGACGCAGGACGAAAATGAAGTCACCGCCGCGAACCGTGCCAAGGTCCTGCGCTTCCGGGGCGAGATCGCTGCGGCACGCGGGGATAGCCAGACGGCGATCAGTCTCTGGCAGCAGGCACTGGCGGTGGACCCCAAGGTCGGCATCAAGCGCCGGCTCGACGCGGTCCTGAGCGGCGCAGCGGATCCTGGGCCCGCCCCTCGCGCGGCGCCCCGCCGCTCGACTCAGGCGCCAACGCTGGCCCCGGTGAAGGAGGATGGCGAGGATCGACCTGACCGCCCCCCACGGCCTCCGACGAAGCGCCGTCCCATCCCCGCGCAGGATGCCTTCCACCCAGCCTACGAACCCATCGGACGCACCGATCCATCGTGCCCATACTGCGAGGCATCTCTGCCGAAGCGATTATCGAGGCGGAAGCCCTGCCCTTCCTGCGGGGAACTCATCTGCGTGAAGACGCGGCCAGGAGACCGCGAGCAGGTCATGGTCACCGAGGAGGAATTCGACGCGATCGAGGCGCAGTGGAAATTGCACGAGTACTTCCGAGGCATGGCCGACGACGACCGGCAGGCCTACAACGCAGAGCGCCAGATGCTTCAGGCACGATTCGGCCGCGAACCTGGCCACTACGACGTGCGGTGGTCCCTCCTCAATCGGGAACTGGTCGAGCACACCTCGGCTGGCGATTTCGGTCTCTACAGAAACACGAAGAGCCACATGGCGGCGGTGCTCGAGGAGGAAGGACGTCTCCGCGACGCCCTCGACGCCTACCTGGAAGTCGCTGGCTTGGACGCGAATGGTCCCACGAACACCGGCGGCTACCGGGGCGACCCGCAACTCATGAAGGAGTTCCCAGCGTTCCAGCTGGACATGTCCTTTCTGGCGCCCGGCATCGCGTCCACGATCGAGTGGATCTGCGAGAAGACTGGCATGTCCCAGCAGGAAGTGCAGGATAGGTTTCTCGAAGTGTACCGGGGTCGAGTTTCCGGCATGAAGGTTCCCCTGACGCCGGAACAGGCTTGGAAGCGATACGCGAAAGCATCGCAGAAACACTGATTGCCGAGACCCTCAGGAGGAGAACCCCGTGGGAACCCAACGCGTCGCTGACACCAACGTCTTCTACGACCTCGCGGCTGGGCTCATTGATCCCGCTAAGCTCCTGACTGGCACGAGCAAGATAGCGATCTCGCCGATGAGCATCCTTGAGCTTGCCTCGAAGGTGGACGAGACGAACTTCCCACAGCGCCAGGGTGCTGCAAGGGCGGCCCTTCAGATTGATGTGGAGATCCTGCCCGACCCTGAACGCCATCTTGCCTCGATTTGGGAAGTTCCAGTTTCCTACGTCGACGTCCCTTGGGGCGACGCCCTCATCGCCCTGTCTAGCGCAACAAACGCAGCCCAACTGGAGAAGGGCGTCGAAGACTGGCAGAACCGCGTCCGACGCATCGTGCGGGTTCCCTTCGCCAGGAGTTTGAGGGACTTCCATTCGACCGACTTCGTCGCGAAGATGGTGTCGGCAATCGATTCCTACGTCCCAGGCTACGCCAAGAAGCGCGCCAAGGGGCTGATGAAGCAGTCTGGAGCATCCGATGCGGCCAGACTGAAGAAGATGTTACTGTCTCCCGCGGCTCTGCTCGCAGTGCTCCTCGCGACCAGGGATAGGGCGTTTCTGGCCGGAGATATCACTACGGCCACTGACGTCACCAAGGACGAGATGGTGAGGGCACTCGATCAGATCCTGCCCTACGTCATGGTCTATTCCCGCTATTTCGAGAAGGCCGCCACGGTGTTCGCTCCTCAGGAGAACGATCTAGGGGACCTGGAGTGCTTCATATACCTTCAGGATGGGCGAGATATCGCGACTGCGGAGATCCGCTGGATCGAGATCGCCAATGAAGTGGGACTGGGCAACGCTGTCCACGACACGAAACTGGATCGGCCATGAAAGTCCCCAGGCTCCTCCGGGAGAACGGCTGCGAGGCAATAGGCTTACCTCGGGTCCAACCCTCTGGTGGAACTCAGGAAGAAGTAGCAAACCGGGCGCCATGACGATTGGGCAGCAGGCCATTCACGAGCTCGCAGCGCAGCACCCTGCTGCCGTCGATTTCATCCGCCAGTGCCCCTATGGCCTGGTCGTCGAGGAAATCGCTGACGACGGCGACGTGATCCTTGGGTGGCAACCGACGTTCGTGATTCTCGGATGGGGTGCGGCGGTCGATCCGATCTGCCTCGTGGCCCCACTGGTACGGCTGGGGGTCACCGTTCTTGAGGACGTGCCCCTCGATCCCAGTGAGACTGGAACCAGCAGCCTCGCCGAGGAACTGGTTTGGTTCTATTCCTACGCTCGAGCGAAGGCCATCGTTCAACCAGATGATCCAGTTCAGTTGCTGGCCCCTCGCCTTCAATCGAAAATGGCTGCAATTGTGGCGCGAATTCACGCAGGCGGTCGCATCGGCCCCCACCAGGTTCTCCAGATCACCCAGGCCATCGAATACAACTTCCCAGGGTGCGCTCTACTGGCCCCCGTCGAGGACGCTGGAGCCCGGGCGGCATGGCGTCTTGCAAGTGAGGCCCCTTCCTATCAAGAGTTCTTCGGAAGCGTGCGGCCGATTCTCGGGATCGGAGACATCCCTCTTGCTACGGCTTCAGGCCTGTTCCATCGGCTGGAACGCCCGAACACTCGACTCGTCGTTATGCACCAATATGGCCGTCGGGACTTCCGGCTCGCAACAGATCGGACTCCGTGGGTGGGTAACGAAGATCATCTCAGGAGGCTTCTCGCTTTCACCTTGTCGCGGCCGCTGCTCTATGCCGACCACGACATGGACCGCCCGATCGCGTTGGTCGCGAACCCCCACCTTGCGCGTGAGGACGCCGGAGCCTTAGCGATTCACGGCAGCGAGTTGGTCATTGACGAGATCGCCTGGAAAGATCGGGACCGCTACCGGGGCTTCAGTTTGGGGGTGAAACATGGACCCAAGGTCGGATCGGTGCCGCGTAGAACTTGATTCTCGGCTCGCCAGCGATGAGATGCGGGCGCTGGCCATCAAGGAGTTCGAGACGGACGACGTTGAGTTCGTCGGACGCTACGCGGACGGCGGGACGATTGTCGTTACGATCCTTCTCGGTGCGGCAGGATCGGGGCTTTGGCGCCTTCTGGAACTGGGCTTCACAAGGGCATACTTGTTCTTGCAGAAGGCCTCCGCTGATCC
>CAZHDQ010000419.1:0-3532 GCA_964531595.1 uncultured Anaeromyxobacteraceae bacterium | reverse complement strand
CAAGGTCGCTGTGGGTGCAAAGGACGCCCAGCCCGTCAAGCCCTCCGCGGAAGCGGACTCCCATCCTGGCACGTCGATTATCATCGCGTACAGCCATTGCATCGCCCACGGATACGACCTGATTAACGGGCCGAACCAGCAAAAGGGCGCCGTGGAATCGGGCCACTGGCCGTTGTTCCGTTGGGACCCGCGTCGGCTGACGGAAGGCCAGAGTCCGCTGGTGCTGGACAGTGCTCCGGCGACGATGAAAATTGCCGATTATGCGCGCAATGAGACCCGCTACCGCATGGTCGAACGGGCGAATCCCGAGCGGTTTGGCCGGCTGATGAACCAGGCGCAACGCGAGGCCAATAACCGGTTCTCGGTCTACCAGCAACTGGCGGCGATGCACCTGCCGGAAGGCGCCAAAACCACGACGACCGAGGAAGGCGAGGCGTAGCGGACTGCGCGTTTGCGGGCCGGCGCGACCGGTTTCCGCTAGACGATCCCAGGCGCTTCCCTGTGGGGAGGCCGACATGGAGGACGACATGGACCTTTCGACCAAATACCTGGGCTTGGATTTGGCGCACCCGATCATGGTTGGCGCGTCGCCGCTGGTCGACGACATGGACAAGGTTCGTCGGCTGGAGGACGCCGGCGCGGCAGCCATCGTGATGCACAGCCTGTTCGAGGAACAGATCACCCGCGATCAACTGGGCACGATCATGGACATGGAAGTACACGAGAACTCGTTCGCGGAGGCGCTGTCCTACTTCCCCGAACCCGCCGATTTCCGGCTGGGACCCGAGTCCTATCTGGAGCAGGTCCGCAAGGTCAAGGATGCGGTGTCTTGCCCCGTCATCGGCTCGCTGAATGGCGCCACGGGGCAGGGATGGGTGGATTACGCGAAGAAGATCGAGCAGGCCGGCGCCGACGCGCTGGAACTGAACGTGTACTACGTATCCAAGGAGTTCGGCGAGGACGCCACTGCGGTCGAACGCATGATTCTGGGCATCGTGATGGGCGTCAAGGTCGCTGTTCGGATCCCGGTGTCGATCAAATTGTCGCCGTACTTCACCGCGCTGCGCAACTTCGCGGGCGCACTGACGGACGCCGGCGTCGACGGCCTGGTGCTGTTCAACCGTTTCTACCAGCCGGATATCGACATTGAGGCGCTGGAGCCGACGTCGACTCTGCACCTGTCGGATTCGTCCGAACTGTTGCTGCGGCTGCGCTGGGCGGCGATTTTGCACGGTCAATTGAAGGCATCCCTGGCCATTTCGGGCGGGGTCCACACGCCAGTTGATGCGATCAAGGCTGTGATGGCCGGTGCCGACGTGGTGCAGGTCGTGTCGGCTGCGTTGAAGGGGGGCCCCGAGGTCGTCCGCACACTTCGCGAAGGGATGGCCCGATGGATGGATGAAAAGGAATACGATTCGCTGGCGCAGATGAAGGGCAGCATGAGCCTGCTCAAGAGCCCGAATCCCGAAGCCTTCGAGCGCGCCAACTACATGCGGATCCTGAACTCCTGGCGCTAGATCCGAACCCACATCGTGTCGCTATTGCCTTGATCGTTGTCCTGCCTGCCTTTAAGGGGCGGACCCGACGCTCTCCGCGAGGTATCTGTCACTGGTTCTGGATTTGCCCACGGGCGTTCCCCTTAGGCACCTAGGACCCCGCCGGAGCCTCGTGTTACGCGGGTTTCCGAAATTGACACCCTGCGGACCCGCATCTAGAATGAATGCCGCGGATAATCCCCGCTTCTGACGAGGTCGAACGCATGCCGACGGATCCGAAAAAACCGCCCGAAGACGGTCGCGCCAAGGGTAGCAGCGACTTCCTGCCGGTCAAGAGCGACCGCGGGTCGACCATGGGCGAAATCCTGCTGCGCGAAAAACTTATCACCATCAAGCAACTCGAGGAGGCCCAGCGAGTCCAGCACGGCGGTGAACATCTCACCCACACGCTGGCGAAGTTGGGCTACCTGGAAGAAAGCCAGTTGATCAACTTCCTTTCGCGCCAGTACGGCGTCCCGTCCATCAATTTGGACGAGGTCGAGGTCTCGGATGAAGTTATCAAACTGGTGCCACGCGATGTTGCCCAGCGCCACAAACTGGTGCCAATTGCCAGGCAGGGCGCGACACTGATCGTCGCGATGACCGACCCAGGTAACATCTATGCGATGGACGACATCAAGTTCCTGACGGGCTTGAACGTCGAGGTCGTTGTTGCGTCCGAGACCGCGATCACCAGCGCACTTGAACGGTACTACGGCAAAACCGATTACGACGACGCGCTGCGGTCGGTGTTTGACGAAATCGCCGAACTCGACGGCGACTCGGTCGATCTGCTGGGCCATGAGACCGAAGAGGATCTGGACCAACTGAAGGAGTCGACCGAGGACGCCCCGGTCGTCCGTTTGGTCAACATGATCCTGGTCGACGCGGTCAAACGCAGCGCGTCCGACATCCACGTCGAGGCGTACGAAAAGGACTTCCGGGTCCGGTACCGCATGGACGGCGTGTTGTACGAAATCATGAAGCCGCCGCTGAAACTGCGAAACGCTATCACCAGTCGCCTCAAAATCATGGCGGAATTGGACATCGCGGAACGACGGTTGCCGCAGGATGGCCGCATCCGGTTGGTCATGGGCCGCGAAAAAGAGGTCGACTTTCGCGTATCGGTTCTGCCGTGCCTGTTCGGCGAAAAGGTCGTCTTGCGGGTACTCGACAAGTCGGCTTTGAAACTGGACCTTGGCGGCATCGGGTTCGAAGAGGAACCGCTGAAGCATTTCCGCGACGCGATCCACCAGCCGTGGGGCATGGTACTGGTCACGGGGCCGACCGGGTCGGGCAAGACGACGACGCTGTATTCGGCGCTGTCCGAACTGAACACGCCAACCGACAACATCTCGACGGCTGAAGACCCGGTGGAAATGAACATCCCGGGCGTCAACCAGGTCCACGTTCGCGAGGAGATCGGCCTGTCGTTTGCGGCGGCGCTGCGGTCATTTTTGCGGCAGGACCCGGACATCATCATGGTCGGCGAGATCCGCGACTTCGAAACGGCCGAGACCGCGGTCAAGGCCGCATTGACGGGCCACCTTGTGCTGTCGACGCTGCACACGAACGACGCGCCGTCGACGGTCAACCGTTTGCTGAACATGGGCATCGAACCGTTCCTGCTGACTGCGACGCTGAACCTGATCGCGGCCCAGCGCTTGGTGAGGCGCATTTGCCGCGAGTGCCGCGAGCCGCTCGAGGTGTCCGAACAGGCCCTGCTGGATCTGGGCTTCTCGGCTGAGGATGCCAAGACGGTTGTGCCGATGAAGGGCAAGGGCTGTCGTATTTGTAACGACACGGGCTACAAGGGGCGCACCGGCCTGTACGAAATCATGCCTCTCAGCGATGAATTGAAGGAATTCGTCCTCCAGGGCTACTCGGCGCAGGAACTGAAGCGCGAGGCGATGCGGCTGGGGATGATGACGTTGCGGATGGCGGGTCTGGCCAAGATCAAGTCCGGGGCCACGACCATCGATGAAATAGTGCGCGTC
>CAZHDQ010000418.1:0-3537 GCA_964531595.1 uncultured Anaeromyxobacteraceae bacterium | reverse complement strand
GCGCCCGATGCTGCACCCCACGCCACGCAAACGATCACTGTTGGTCTTGGTAATTGGGGTCGCCGCCCTCCCTGTGCCCGCACTCGCGCAGGTCTCGAACTTCGAGGCCGCTACGGCCCAGGGAGTCAGGGCCCTGCTGATATTCCTGATGTTTGTCACAGCCGCGGCGATCGTAGTCGCGTGGCGCTCCGGCTGTCCCCGTGACGCGGCGGCCAGGCGATTCGTGGGAGGGGTCGCGGCGGCCACCGCAGTCGGAGGCGTGCTGCGGTGGGTGCTGTCCCCACATGCGTTCCTGCACGAGTACTACCACCATGCCCAGTTCATCCAGGCCCAGTTCGTAGGGCGCGATTTCCAGACCATCTACGGCGAGGCGGCGCCGACATTGTATCGGATGATCGCGGCCCTCACCGGCCCCCACGAAGCCATCGTATTCGGGGTCAACGCCGCGCTGGCGACGGCGACGATCGCTGCCACGGCGTGGACCGCGAACGCGCTGACACGGCATCGGGGCGCAGCCCTGATGTCGGCATGGATTTTGGCGCTGCTTCCCTCCCACCTGCGCCAATCCGGCGCCGAGGACCCAGTAATCCTGGCTGCGTTCCTTGGGATGTTGTCGTTGGGCTTCGTGCTGCACGCCGTCGATACCCGCCGTGTCTGGGCCCTGGTCGGCGCCACCGCATCACTGGCCCTGGCGGCCCACGCCCGACCCGAGATGCTGGCATGGGTCGCGGCGATGCCGTTCGTCGTCGTCCTGGCCCGTGGCCGCGAGGGGCTGAACGCCCTGGCATCGCCCCCTTTCCTGGTAGCGACGGTTATCGCTGGGCTGCTGATAGCACCGCGAGTACTGGTGCTGGCAGCCGG
This sequence comes from uncultured Anaeromyxobacteraceae bacterium, assembly GCA_964531595.1. Classification (GTDB taxonomy): domain Bacteria; phylum Myxococcota_A; class UBA9042; order DTJE01; family DTJE01; genus DUVQ01. Next base: position 2,676 of record CAZHDQ010000418.1, on the reverse strand, counting down.
GTGGGACGACATCCTGGCGATGCGGGCAGGACAGGCCACGTTTCCAGGCGAAACCTCGATGTGGCTGCGTGCACTGATCCGCACCGATGCCCATCTGGCGCTGCGACCCGACGCGACACCGGCGTTTTTACCCATGTTTGCCCTCGCCGGGGCGGTCTGGCTGGCCGTGACGAGGCCCGGCGTGCTGGTCGCCCTGGCACTTCCGGCCATCGGACTGGTCGCGATGACCCAACCCGGGCACAACAACCCCCAGGCAGTGGCACGCATGCAGACGCTGATCCAGCCGTTTTGGGCAATGGCGGCCGGCGCGGCCCTGCCCGCTTTGCTGGCCGTGGCGACCCGTTTACTGCGCGGGGTCGCCAAGCACTTCGGACGCGACTTGCGACCCGAATCCACCGGGTCCAGGGCCTTGGTGGCCGTCCTTGCGACGGCCCTGGTCCTGATGCCGCCCCTAGGGTTGCTTCCCAGGGCGGGTGCCGTTGCCGCGATACCAGAATCCCAGCAAGAATGGCGCTTCCTTGTCGACGCGATCCCGGCGTTGCCCCACGGCGCCCGCGTGATTGCCCCGGCCAGGGTTACGAACCGCGATCTGGCGACGTTTCCAGTGTGGTTGCTGCGCCGATTGGGCCGGACCGATGTCACAGTGGTGGACCTGCAAAGCACGCTCGACACTGAACGGACCGGCAAGGGGGGCCTGCCTGCCGCCGCGCCGGACCTGCTCTTCTACCAGGGAATGCACTGCTATTTCGCCTTCGAGGACGACCCGCCGCCCGAGCCCATGCAGGCCCGCTGTCTGGCCGTCCGGGAACACTACCAACTGAAACCCTTCCTCGAGGCCGACCTGACCGGCCCCCCCAGTTCGCTGCTGCGCTACTCCGGCGGCACGGACGGCCCTTGGCTGGTGGGATTTTACGCGGTAGTCGGGGATCGCTTGGCGCCTAAGGGCCCGCCGGAGGGATCAAGGACCGACGAACCTTGACCGGACGTGGTACTCGGTGCCCGACTCGGCCGCTGTGCGTCGTTCGACCCAGGACACCAGAAAGCAGCAACCGCCACGCGAAGCCCGGTCGAATCGAAGCCCATGATGCCTCCGTGCCCGGGACGGACCAGAATTCGCCTAGTGCACGCGTTCGACGAACTTGCCGTCCTTGGTGGACACGCGGATACGTTGACCGACGTCGACGAACAAGGGCACATAGACGTGCAGGCCGTTGTTCAGGACCGCGGGTCTCATCACCCCGCCGTGCGCCGTATCGCCACGCGAGCCCGGCTCGACCTCTACGACCTCGAATTCCAGCGCGGCCGGCAGTTCCAGTTCCAGCACACGCCCCTCGAAAAACAGCGCGCGTACTTCAAGGTTTTCGGACAGGAAGCGCCCGTCGTCGCCCAGTTCCTCGGGCGTCACCATGATCTGGTCGTACGATTCCATGTCCATGAAGACCCGATGCTCGGCGTCGTCGTACAGATACTGGACCATCCGACGCTCCAGGTCGGGTTCTTCGAACCGCTCGCCGGTGCGAAACGTCTTGTCGAATACCTGTCCGGTCAGCATGTTGCGGACCTTGACCTTGGCCAAAGACGATGCCCCTCGGGCCGAAGGCGTCTGGACCATCGTGTCGAGGATCGTGTAGGGGTCACCGTCGATCAGGATCCTAAGGCCCCGCTTGAACTCGGATGTCGTAACCATCGCCGCCTCCGCGAAACGTCCAAGGCAAGAACGCGCGAAACCTATCCCAGGGCGCGTTCGCGGTCAATCCGGTCGGTCGAAAAACGTCGGCGGGGGTGTGGTTCGCAGCCCGAATCAGGTGGCCTTGTGCATCAGGGCTATTCAGTCACGCAGCAGCGCATGCCCATGTCATGGGCGAAGTTGTCAGAGGGATTGCTCACGCGGCTCGAAGAACGCAGATACGTGCCGTTTGAGTGCCAGGCACTGGCACCGCGAACAGGCCGCATGGATTCACGAGGGTCGTTTACCCAGGCACTCCCGTTCGTCGGAGCACCCTCGTAGTCGCCATGCCAATCATCTTGCACCCACTCGGTCACGCTCCCACTCATGTCCATCACGCCGTACGGACTGGCCCCAGCAGGCTTCGACCCCACCGGCAGCCACGACCCCGTCCCACAGCCTGACAGCCCTTCACCTTCTTTCATCACCGCGTACTCGCACGTCGCAGGATCGTCACCCCAGGGGTACAGTCGGCCGTCCGTTCCACGGGCTGCCTTCTCCCACTCCGATTCGCTGCACAATCGCTTGCCGGCCCACTTGCAGAAATCCGCGGCCTGATCCCAAGTGAGGCAATTCATCGGATACTGCCGCACATGGGTGGCCCCCCAAACGCAGTTCTCTCGGTCGAAAGGCGGCCCCTCGCAGTCACCTGCCCCCACGCACAACTCGTACGACCCTACCGTCACCTCGTAGCGATCGATCTTGAACGCCGGCACGTCCACTTCGTGGTACGGCTTCTCGTTTTCCGAGCACTGTTCGTCCGATGACGCGTTGCACCCCTGCATGAACTTCCCAGCCGGCACGGACACCATGTCCCATCCCATACACGCAAACCCTTCACATTTTGTTCCTGGGGGACAAGCATCCCCACACTCGGCACAATTTTCGTCCGTCCCCATGGGCGTACAAACGCCGTCGCAGTCCTGCTGGGCGCCCGGACAACGACATTC
>CAZHDQ010000417.1:0-3539 GCA_964531595.1 uncultured Anaeromyxobacteraceae bacterium | reverse complement strand
GCCGGCGCCAGGATCGGCGGTCGCAGCAGACGCGGGCGTGAATAACCCGGGTTCAGTTTGGAACCTCAACGTCGAATGGCGCAAGTGCTTAGATTGGACTCGATGATATCCAAAGGTCAGGTGAGCGGTCGGACCCGAAGCAGCGGTTCGCCCATTCGGATCGCCGCACCGACCGATGGACCGACGTAATCCCAAGGCCCCCGCTCCAGAACCATGACCACGGTGGAACCCAGGTGGAATTCGCCCAGGTCTGCGCCCTTCCTGACCGCAATAGGTGAATCGAAAGACGTGCTGCCACAGTGGCGCCCCACGTTCGTCACCATCGGACCGTACGCCACCGAGATCCGCCCCACACCGACCGCGCCCACCATCACGACAGCCGCCGTCCGGCCCGCACACTGCAATAGCGTGGTCAGGCGCTCGTTTCGGGCGAACAGACGTTCGACGACCTCGGTGGCACGCGGCGCCACGGTGTACAGGCGGCCCGGGATGTGGCGACAGCCGGTGATTTCCCCGTCGCACGGGAAATGTACGCGATGATAGTCTCGAGGGCTCAGGTAGACAGTCACGTAGGTGCCACCCTCTAGGCGGGCACACGGGACCTTGTCGCCCAGCAGTTCTTCCAGCCGGTACGAACGCCCCTTCGCCTGGATCATCTTGCCGCGCGTGACCTCACCTATCCCCTGGATAGTGCCATCGGCCGGTGATACTACGACCCCTGGATCCATGTCCACGGGCCGCATCCCAGGCTTCATGCGCCGGGTGAAGAATTGGTCAAACGTGTCGAACCCCCCTTCGGGAACGACGCATTCGTCCAGAGAGGTGCCGTACACACGGCAGTAGGTGGCGATCATGCGATCCAGCACCGGTCGAGGCAGGCGCAGGTCGGACACACGGCCGACCCCACGCGAATAACGGGTGCTACTGGAAACTTCGTAGAACGCGCGGCGCAGCCAGGCTGAAGGTCGTAGCGACATGTCGAGATTCTACCAGATTTCCAAGCCAGACAGCAGACAATCGCGGTCCAGCGCCACTAAGTCAACGTAATTACGGACACGCGTACGCAGGTCGGACATGTGAATGTCGGTAAGCGAACGCGGCCCAAATCCCTGGACGCAGAAGGATCCCATGACCGTGCCGACCGCCAGCGCCCGGCGAATCGCCGCCGGCCCGAAGTCCTGGACGTTATCCAGATAGGCCAGCGTGGCGCCTGCGAAGCAATCTCCGGCTCCGGTCGGATCAATAACCGCCTCCAGCGGGTACGCAGGTAGCAGCGCCATGCCGTCAGGTGACACCAGGATCGCCCCGTGTTCACCGCGCTTGACGACAATCGCCTTGGCGCCCATTTCCAGCACCCGCTGCGCCGCCTTCAAGACATTTAGCTCGCCGGAAAGCTGCCGGACCTCGTCGTCGTTGACGAACAGCAGATCCACGCGCGGCATCAGCCGGACCAGTTCATCCCGAAAGTCGCTGATCCAGCATTCAATTGTGTCCAGGCCGACAAAACGGGCTTCGCGTGCCTGGGCAAGAACAAGCCCCTGCAGGTCCGGCTTGATGTTGCCCAGGAAAAGCACGTCTGGCGACCGCCAGTCCTCCGGGATCACGGGCGAAAAATCCGCAAATACACCCAGCTCGGTCTTCAGACTGTCGCGGCTGATCAGGTTGGCGTGGTAGCGGCCATGCCAGCGAAACGTCGTGCCGGGCTTGCGCGCCAAGCCGGCGGTATCGACACCCCGCTGCCGCAGGAAGTGGATGTCGTCCTCCGAGAAGTCGTCGCCAACGACCGCGACCAGTTGCGGCCGCGCCAGCAATCCGGCGGCAGTGCAAAACCACGTTGCCGAACCGCCCAGCACTTCGACCGGTGGACGACCGGGCAATTCAATCACGTCGTAGGCGACGGACCCGACACACAGCAGACTCATGAAAACCTCCGGGGATTCGGGATCAGGCCAGGTGGCGCCCGACGATCGGGGCCAGGCGGTGACGCGCCTCATCGGGCACCATGGCAGGGTCGGTCATGATGGCGTTCTGGAGCGCATTGCCGCAGGTACACGGGCCGGCCTCGTCCAGATGCGCCAACGTCGCGGCGATCAATACACGGGCCCGGCCAATTCCCTTGGAAAGAGTCGCGATCACGGCCTCGACGCTGACGGCTTCGTGGGTCTCATGCCAGCAGTCGTAGTCAGTCGGCAGCGCGATAGTCGCGTAGCAGATCTCGGCCTCGCGAGCCAACTTCGCCTCGGTCGCGTTTGTCATGCCGATGACGTCGACACCTGCGTCACGGTACATGAACGATTCCGCCCGCGACGAGAACTGGGGCCCCTCGATGCACACGTACGTGCCGCCCTCGATCACGTCGATACCCAATTCCGACGCCTGCGACGCAAGCAACCTGCGCAGCGATGGGCACGTGGGCTCGGCCATTGAGACGTGGGCGACTATGCCCTGACCGAAAAACGTCGATGCCCGGCCGTGCGTGCGATCGATGAATTGGTCAACCAGCACCGGTTTAGCCAGCGAGACATGCTCTTTCATCGATCCGACAGCACTGGCCGAGAAAATCCTGGTGACGCCCAGCGACTTCAGCGCCCAGATATTGGCGCGATAAGGCACCTCGGACGGCAGCAGACGGTGGCCGCGGCCATGACGCGGCAGGAATGCGACATCGACATCACCCAGCCGTCCGATCGAAATCACGTCCGAGGTCGGCCCGAACGGCGTCTCGACGACGACATCGCGGACATCGTCCATTCCGTCGAACAGGTACAGGCCAGAACCCCCAATCACCGCTACGCGCTTGTCGTTCATGAATACCCCCTTGGATGGACGACCCGCGCGAATCGCAGTCGCGCAGCGCGGAACGCCCGGACGGGCTGGCTCGGATGGAGGGACCGGCGGCGGTCAGTCCTCTTCGCCGCCCTCGTCGGCGATGTCGTCCTCGGTGTCAACTTCCAGGTTCTTGTCGTCGATCTCCTCCGGGATCTCTTCGTCTTCTTCCTCGATGTCGACAGGGGTGAAGGCCACCTCTTCGATCACCTTGGGAGGCTTGCTCACGTCCGTCTTGCACTTAGGGCAGGTCGGAGGCTTCCGGTTCATGTCGTAGAACTTGCAACCGCACGCGAAGCAGCCACGTCGTTCGCCGAACTTGTCCTTGTCAATCATCGTTCTTCCTCAATACGGAGGCCATGTCAAAGGAAACGAGTGCGGCGAAGTACCGTATCGCCGATCCGATGTCAAGAAGGTTTCGCCCGGCGGGCGGAAAGTGGGGTCGTCCCGCTCTTGACGTCCCGGCAATCCAGACCCAAATTGACCAAGTAATGCTCACCGATCTTAAGTCAAGGAGACTGCCATGAATACCCGTACAGAACAGGACGCGCTGGGCCCAGTCGAAGTCCCTGCGAACGCCTATTGGGGCGCGCAGACGCAGCGCGCTGTGGCGTTGTTCCCGATCAGCGGTATGCGAAGTCACCCGGCGCTTATCGAGGCCATGGTCCGCATCAAAAAGACCGCCGCCGTCACGAACGGCGAATTAGGCAGAA
>CAZHDQ010000416.1:0-3550 GCA_964531595.1 uncultured Anaeromyxobacteraceae bacterium | reverse complement strand
GGTGTTGACTCCCACGTAGCACCGCCACCGTGTTTCCGATGTTGACCGCCGCGATGAAGGGCAAGACGTCCTGGGCGCCCGGATTCGACCGCTGACGGCGCATGTCGGGATGCCGGGGGCCGGGACGCCGGGTCGGTTCGTGTTTTCTTCCTGTCGCTGCCGCTGGCATGGAATGACGCCTGCCGGCGTCACCCTGTGTTTGGGGCTGGGACATGTTCAGAAAGGGCAGCGTTCCGGGTCGCTGATGCGGCGCTCGATGGGCTCGCGGGCGTGGGCGTTGGCGAGCTTGGCTGCGAGTAGGGCGCGCTCGCCGGGTTCGTCACATGAAAGGTGGCGCAGCCAGGCTACCGGGACGATGTACAGGTCGGCGAGGTCGATGACGCAGTCGGCGATCGCATCGGCGAAGCGGCGTCCGCACAGCACGACCGCCTTGGGGGCTGGCATGCCGTCCAGCCAGTGGCGGACGTCGCCCGGCGAAAGGACGACGGGGCCTTGGCTGACCAGTCCCTGTGCCGAGCGGAAGTACAGGCGCAGCCCGCCGAAGTGTTCGGGCACGGGCGCGAGGATGAGGAGGTTCATGAGCGGACCTCCTCGGCGGCCCGGGCGACGTGGTCGGTGTCCACGATTTTCGCCCGAGCGGCTGCCGCCGCGACGAGGGCCTGGTGGGCGACCGCGTCGATCTTGCGCATGACACCCTGGGACGCGTTGAAAACGGCCTCGATGGCGGGCTCGGCAAACAGGGGCCGGTCCAGGCCGGCGATCTTCAGGCGGTGTTCCAGGTAGGCCCGGGTGGTGTCGCGGTCAAAGCCGCGGAGGGCGTAGCGGACGGTGATCCTCTGGGCCAGCGCCTCCAAGTGGGCCAGATGCAGGGCCTGGCGCAGGCCGGTCTGCCCGGCCAAAAGCACGGCCAGCCGCCCGGCACCGTCCCACTCGAAATTCGTGAGCAGCGGAAACAGGCCCAGCACGTCGGGCCGCAGCCGGTGGGCCTCGTCGATGACGAGCAGGACCGTCACGCGCCGCTCTCGGGACAGCCGGACGACCTCCTCCTGGATGGCGCGGAAGGTCATGGCGCGGGACCAGTGGGGCTCGATGGCGAGTTCCAGGGCGATCTGGCGGAAAAGATCCGCCGCGTTGACCGCGGTGTCGTATACGTACAGGCACCGGACCTGGTCGGGATGCAGGCTGTCGCGCAGCCGGCGCAGGGCCGTGGACTTGCCCGCCCCGGGCTCGCCGGTCAGCAGGCCGATTCCGCGGGTGTCCACCAGATACCGGAGCCGGGTGTGCAGTTCGTCGAGGCCCGGGGCACAAAAGAGTTGCTCGGTCGGCACGTCGCGCTCGAAGGGGGCCCGGTCAAAGCCGAAGTAGGCGCGGTACATCACTTTTCCTCCCCGTAGAAGCCCTTTGCGACCAGATCCAGGTAGCTGATGCCGGTCGGGGGCGCCTCGTCGGGCACGACCTCTTCCCGGGGTAGCCGGCGCATCACGGCGTTGGCCAGGTAGTCCACTCGACGCAGTCGGACCTCGGCGTCCACGCCGCGACGCTTCGCGTGCACCGGCCGCAATTGGTCATAGGGGTCATAAAGGACCTCGACCGTCTCCTCGGCCCAGCCGTCCGGGGCCTCGTAGACCAGCCCGGCCAGGCGCACGGTGCGGTCGCGGCCGACCTTGCGACTGACCTTCATCCGCATCAGCGCTTCGAGGTCGTCCGGCGCCGGCCGCACTAAAGCCTCGTCCACCAGGAAGCGCTCCAGCGGCGTCTTGCCCTCCAGGCTGCGCTTCGGCGTGTGGTGATACTCTGCTTCCAGCCACGCCCAGAAAACCCGGTTGAGCACGGCCACGTCGACCAGCATCGCGGCAGTGACGTGCGGCAGGAAGGCCGTCCGCACGTGACGGAAGAAACGCTCGATCTTGCCCCGCCCCCGCGGCCGGTGCGGTCGCGAGTGCACCAGGGAGATGTTGAGGGTCGCGCAGATGACTTGCAGATGGTGCGTCTTGAAGGTCGCGCCGTTATCGACGTACAGGGTCCTTGCCACCCCGCGTCGCAGCAACGCCTGCTTGAAAGCATGCTGGAAACACGCCGCATTCTCGGCCAGATAGAAGGCCGCGTACGGTACCGTCCTCGAAGCGTCATCGAGGAAGGCATACAGGTACGTCTTCCCACCGTCCCGACGGCCCGGTACCACCAGCCGTGGCCCGTGCATCAGGTCCGACGTCCACAGGTCGTTGACGTGCGGATGCGTGAAGGCCAGTGCGTCCGGCTCGCCGCTCGGCTCCGCTCCCGGCCGCGCCCCGTGCGCCGCCAGCAGCCGGTACACTGTGCTGCGCGCCAGCCGGACCTCGGGACCCACCCGTCCCGACAGCCGCACTGCCCGGATCAGGCTGTCCAGGCTCGCCTTCGGCCGCTCTCGACGCATCGCCAGCAGCAGATCCTGCACCTCCTCCGGGATCGTCCGCGTCGTGCCCGCGTCCCCGCGTACCGGGGGCTTCAGCCCCGCAAGCCCCATCGCCTCGTACAGATCCGCCCAGTCCCGGATCGTCGACCGGCCCAGCCGGGTCCGGGACGTGCCCGGGATGGCCCACTCCCGCATCGCCAGGCGTTGCAGGATCGCCTCCTTCCCGCCCTTCGCGACCGGGCCGTTGACCAGCTCGCTGATCACCCCGTACCGGAAAATCCCAATATCTTCGCGTTGTCTCTCGTCCATCCTGTCCTCCTCGAAAGGGCGCGGGGCCAATCCCCGCGGCGGATGGACGCTATGACGAGTCGAGGGACCAAGTCAGGATGCAAAGGTCTGGAGAGGCCCGGCGGAAGCCGTCCCGGGCCCGACCGCTGCGGCGCAGCCCGGTCGGGCCGAGGAAGAGGACCCCGTGCTTTTCCCACAGCCACGTCCGCAGACGGACCAGTGTGCCGGGCGCGGCACCCACCACCTGCCGCGCACGCTCCAGCCACGTCCCCTCTGCGGCTGGCAGCAGCGCAAGCAGTTGCTGGTCGAACAGCGCGTCGAAGCCCAGAAACCAGCGGCGGACCTTCCGGATCGCCTCAGCCGTCTCGTCCCGGTCCCACCGGACCTTCGCGGCTCGCGCCGCCGCCGTCGGGTGTCTCGGACCCACCGCCAGCGCGGCCTCCACAGCCGGAAGTTTCGCGTCGCGGTACGCGCACAGATCCTCCGGCAGCACGACGTGCGACGTCCTGCACCAGAAGCACCGCACCCGACGAAGCGCCGTCAGCAGCCCGTCCACCAGCCGCCAGTGCCACCCGTGGCCTCGCAACAGCCCCGCGCACGTCGGGCACGACAACGCCGGGAGCGCGCACCCCTGCCCGAAAACCGATGCGTATTCGTTGCAGCAGACGCCAAGCGCAAGTACCATCAGCCTGCTCTAGGCAGGCTCGCCGGGCTGCTTTCTCTTGGTGGAGGGGTGCCCGGCGGGCCTGCCGCCAACACCCCTTCGGGCGGCGGATCCGTCCCGCAATACTCCGTCGGCGATACTATCCGGGGGCGTTGCTATCCGGGTAATCCACGACTCACGAAGACGATTCAGGGTGGGTGTCTACA
>CAZHDQ010000415.1:0-3551 GCA_964531595.1 uncultured Anaeromyxobacteraceae bacterium | reverse complement strand
AGGAACTAGCCATCGTGTGTTCAGCGACGATGGGCGCAACTATTGGGTTTCTTTATTATAACACATATCCAGCCGAAGTTTTCATGGGCGACACAGGCAGTCTGGGCCTTGGAGGCCTGTTGGGCACGATGGTCGTGCTGACCAAGAACGAACTGTTGTCCGTGATCATCTTCGGCGTGTTCTTTTTCGAGGCTCTGTCCGTCATCCTCCAGACGTCGTTTTTCAAACTGACTGGCAAGCGCATTTTCCCCATGAGCCCAGTGCACCATTCGTTCGAACTGATGGGCTGGGCGGAGCCCAAGATCGTGATTCGTTTCTGGATTGCCAGCCTGCTGCTCGCGATGGTCGCGCTGGCTTCTATCAAGGTGAGGTGAGTCGTGAACGTGGTGTTGTCGCGAATTCGGCGCAGGTTATCGCTTGCGGAACTGTTCGCGCCGCCGCAGGGCGGCCGCCTGGACATCACGATGTTGGCCGCGGCCGCTACTTTGATTGTCGTGGGCACGCTGTTGGTCTTTTCGACGACGATCCGCCCAGCCGTCGTCGTGGACCGGGGGACGGACCCGTTCATGTTCCTGCGACGTCATGTGGTGTACCTCGCCCTTGGCGTGTTTGCGTTCTGGACGATGTTGGTCATTTCGGACCGGGTGATTCGTGCCTTCGCCCAGTTCCTTCTGCCACTGTCCCTAGCCGGCTTGGTCGCAGTGCTGCTCCCGGGGGTCGGGGTCGCTGAAGGCAACGCTGTCCGGTGGATCGGGGTGTTTGGGTTCACCTTGCAGCCCAGCGAGATGGCCAAACTGGGGTTTGCGCTGTATCTGGCGTCGTATCTCAGTCGCAACCAGTCGGTGATCCATCGGTTTTGGGATGGCCTGGGCCCGCTGATTTTCAACTTCGGCTTGATGGTGTTTCTGCTACTGAAGCAGCCCGACCTGGGCACTGTCGTCCTGCTGGGACTGATGGCGGTGACGATGCTCTTCGTCGGCGGCACTCGAAAGTCCTATCTGCTGGGTGGACTCGGCCTCGGCTTCGTCGCGATAGCCGCCGCAGTGGTCAAGTAGCCCGAGAAAATGGCACGGTTTGTCGGCGTGATGTTCCCGGAACTGACGCGACATGGCGAGGGCTGGCAGGTCTACAACTCGAAGATCACGGTCGGCAACGGCGGTCTATTCGGCCAGGGGCTTGGCGAGGGCTTGCACCACATGCTGGGCTTCCTGCCGGCTTCGAACAACGACTTCATCGCGTCGGTCGCCGCCGAGGAACTGGGTCTGATTGGCGTCATGTGCCTGATGATGCTGTACCTGGTCATTCTTGCGCGAGGCTTTGCTGTGGCCCGCAAAGCAAGGGACGCGTTCACGCGCTTCGCGGCCTTCTCGTTGACCATCCTTTTGATCCTGCCTTCCGTGATCCACTTTGGCGTGGACCTTGGGTTGCTGCCGACTAAGGGCCTTGTGTGCAGTTTTCTGTCGTATGGCGGGACGGCCCAGGTCATGAATCTGGTTGCGCTGGGCCTTTTGCAGCGCTTCCACCTGGAGATCACGGCCGAGGAAGATATCGAAGCGGGGCGCGCCGCCGTGGTTCGCGCGCGGAGGTTGCCATGAAGTGGGGACGCAATCGCAAGATCCGGAACTTGAGTGACTGGGCGCGCGACGCGGGGTCTTGGCTAACCTGCTTTACCTTGCGAATTGCGCGTCCGGCTGCGGTAGTCGCGGGCATCGTGGCTTTGGCGTTTTGTGCGTTCACTGGCTGGGATCGGCTTCACCAGTCTCCACAGTTCAGGTTGGCCGAGGTGGTCGTCGAAGGTGCAATCGACATGTCGGCCGAGGAAGTTTGCGCTGCGTGCGGGCTGGTCAAGGGCCATACGAACGTCGTGTTGACGACGGCCGAATCTGTCCGGAAAACCTGCGAGGCTGATCCTCGAATCCGCCAGGCCATTGTCTCGATCGAACCCCCGGCTCGCATCGGCGTAAAGGTGGCGGAGCGCAGGCAGGAACTGTACGCGGCCTTGCCAGACGGCTTGTGGGCCGTCAGTCCCGTGGGCGAGGTGTTCGCGCCTGTGGATCCTGCGGCGATGCGTCCGCTGCCCATCCTGACGGGGGCTGAAGCCCTGCTCCAGGACGATCCGGAATTGCCGCAGCTAGGGCCGAAGGCTCCAGAGAGTGAGCGGAATGCGCACCGTAAAGCAATCAAACTGCAATTGGTACGTGCCGAGAAGCGTCGCGAAATCCTCGGGACGGCGCTTTCGTTAGCCCGGATCGTCACGCGTGACCCGGTAGCGGCATGGGCCGGCGAGTCGTTGGAACTGGCTTGGGACCCGATCATGGGGCTAACCGTGTCGCCGTTGGCCGGTGGGCTGGAGGCGCGTTACGGCTATGCGCCGTTCGGACGAAAGCATGCGCGGCTGAAGCGGGCGCTGGCGACGGTCGAGACGCCGACCGAGCAGGTTACCCACGCGTTTTTGGATAACGAGGCGCGGCCCCACGAGGTCACAGTGCGCCTGCGACCCGCGCCTGTGTCGGCGGCGTCAGAGTTCATACTGGAGGCGCTTCCATGAAGGGCAGGACCGAGGTCATCGCCGCGCTGGACCTGGGCACTTCGAAGGTCACGATTCTGGTAGCCGAGGTCTCCGATGCCGGTATGACCGTGCTGGGTGTCGGGACGGCCTCATGCGAAGAGGGGCTTCGGCGTGGCATGGTCATCAGCATCTCAAGGCTGGTAGAGGCCATCAAGTCCGCCAAGCGAGACGCCGAGCAGATGTCTGGTTACATGATCACCGACGTGGTGGCTGGAATCGGCGGCGTGCATGTGGTGGGAGTCAACAACCGCGCGATGGTGACCCCGAAGCACGGTGAGATCGTCGAATCGGACGTGCGTCGTGTATTGGAAATGGCAACGGCGCTTCCGCTGCCGGTGGATCGGGTCGTCGTGAACGTGGTCCCCAGCGAGTACTCGGTCGACGAACATGACGGCATCAAGGATCCGTTGGGTATGTCAGGCGTGCGACTGGACGCCGACGTACACCTGGTTACGGCCGCGAAGTCCGCGATCGACAACATCCGCAAGTGTGCCGAGCGCGCGGGTCTGCGGATCACTCAATTGGTTGCGAGCCCACTGGCATCGGCACTGGCCGTGCTGGAGGACAACGAGCGCGAACTGGGCGTGGTCGTGTTGGACCTGGGCGCCGGTACTGGCGACGTTACGGTCTGGGCGCAGGGCAGCCTGGTTCACACCGGAGTCATAGGTGCGGGAGGCGATCTGGTTACGCGGGACATCGCCACGGGCCTGCGGACGCCCAGCGCTTGTGCCGAGGCGCTGAAGGTCGAGTACGGGTCGGCCTGGGCTCAGATGGTCAGCCCTGGCGATACGTTGGAGGTGCCGGGTGTTGGCGGGCGTGACAGCCGGACGCTGGCGCGGCACTTCCTGACCGAAATCATCGAGCCGCGCGTCTGCGAGATATTTAGGATGGTCCAGGCGGACATCCATAAGAGTGGCTTCGAGGACTTCCTGGCGGGCGGCTTGGTATTGACGGGTGGCGCCGCGAACATGCCGGGCATGGC
>CAZHDQ010000414.1:0-3576 GCA_964531595.1 uncultured Anaeromyxobacteraceae bacterium | reverse complement strand
GCATGCCTACGAGAGTCTGATAATACGTGGGACACTAAGGATTATTAGCGGGTTACCAGATAAAAAGCATGGTTTTCAGGTGATATTAAATCATCTAGAAAGCGATCCGCAGCCGATTTTGGCCAGAAGCATTACTAGCGACCGCTCTTATGATGTCGTAACTATTCTAAAGTTAGAAATTGAATCGATAATTGGCAAACGAAATGTTGGCTAAAATGTGTTGAGGCCTTGGCTTCGACGTCTGACACTACCGCCGAGCCTTGGTTGCCAGACATGGACAGCCGATGACTATGTATTGTGAGGTCCCAGGGCGTCGTTCACCCCAATGCCCGCGCGGACTGATTTCTCAGAAAAATCAATCGCCCCATTTCATGCATTGCGTGGATGAAAGTTCCTACACGCGTACACTAGCGAGCCGGAGGTGACAGCCGTGACCCCACCGCTCCTGGATCCGCGCCCGTCGTGCCCACGCTGCAGACGGCCGCTGACGGTCTGCTGGTGCCAGGACCTGCCCATCTTGCAGACCCGGACGCACGTGTTGTTCCTGCAGCATCCCAGGGAATCTCGCGTGGCCATCGGTACCGCGAGGATGGCGCACCTGTGCCTGCCGAACAGCGAACTGCACATCGGCCTGGACTTCGGCCGCAATGCGGTGGTGGCCCGGGCCCTGTCCGACCCAGAGCGACCCGCGGCACTGCTGTTCCCGGCACCTGATGCACCGGACATCTTATTAAATCCACCAGATGGCCCATTGACGCTGGTCGTTGTGGACGGGACATGGTCTCAGGCACGTAAACTGGTGCGCTACAATCCTTTCTTGGCAGCTTTGCCCCGGTACGCCTTCCAGCCTCCCGCTACCAGCATCTATCAAATCCGCCGGGAGCCACACGAGGATTGCGTATCCACGATCGAGGCCCTGGTGTTTGTACTTGGAGCCCTTGAAGGCGACCCAACCTTGGCATTGGCAATGCTGGACCCATTTCGGAAGATGATCGCGTTCCAGGTCGAACGGGCCGAAACGACACAACAACCGCGGTCACGAATCAGGTGTCGGCCACTCGCGGAGCCGCCTCCGGTCCCGGCCTGGATGACTCGGCGAGATGACTTGGTCCTGATCTCAGGCGAGGCCAACGCCTGGCCCCGGCAGCCACCTCCCCCGTTTCCGGACGAACTGATCCACTGGGTCGCCGTCCGGCCAGCGACGGGGGAGTTCTTTGAGGCGGTCGTGGCACCCCGCAACGCTTTATCGCCGACTACGCCGATTTATACGGAGCTCCCGGCCAAGGACCTGCTGGCCGGTGAGTCATGGGAAGGTTTTCTGGCAAGGTGGCACGCATTCTTGCGCCCTAGCGATGTGCTGGGTTCGTGGGGAACGCACTTCAGCGGGCTTCTGGAACGTGGCGGTGGCCAGTTGCCGGTCACCCGGGTCGATTTCCGAGAGGTCGCACGCAAGGTGTTGAACTGCCGCTTCGGCAATCTGGAGGCATGGCGTGTCACGTTGAGCGGCCAGCCAGAGCCGATGGGCAGGGGGCGTGCGGGGCTCCGTCTGGGGATGCTGGCGGATTTGGTAAACCTGCCGGAACTCCAAAATGGCCCTGCACTGGGCCACTGATGGGAAAATAACGGGACCCCAAGGTCTGGGAATTCAATTCCACCTCCGAACAGTTCACCAGATGCGTGCGGTAGTCGCTTGCCTGCTTGTTTTTCGGACCATACGGCCGCGTAAGCTTCGGTGCAAACCGATTATTCTGCTGTGGGATCAAGCACACGACCGAAGAACAGCAGAGCGCCGGTGGGTCGGTCGACGATCGCGAACAGGAAAGGGCGGTCCAGCGTCAGTTGGAACGAGTTCTCCGGAATGCTCGTCGTGTCCACGACCACAGCCGTGGCGGCCGCAGCTTCCGTACCGTCTTCGTCCACCGCGACGAAACTCTTGTGATAGACCAGACTGATGAACAGGTTGTGCAGGATGCCGTCCATCCCCGAAAAGTCCGCCTTTTGGTCATCAAAGGCATCCGTCATCCCGAGGGCCATCAAGGCGTCGTTCAAGGAAGATTCGAACCCGAACGTGAATCGAGGCAGGCCAAGCGTACCGTTCGCCATGCCTGCGTCCGCCCGCAATTCTGCGAACGCCGGGCCATCCAACGCGGTTTCTACGGCGGTGAAGCGTCCTTCATCCGGCACGATAAGGAACATGGCCACGTTTCCGCCCACGTAGGGGATTTCAACGAACTGGCAGTCTTTGGCCGTTCCGTACGGCAGGTCATCCATCGTGTTCATCATTTTCACGGTCACCGAGGAACCGTCCAGACGCGTGAAAGGGGCGTCGACGGTTGCAGTGGTCGCGAACTTTTTCAGCCAGTTGGCCTTGAAATAGATGACGTTGGTCAGCACCAAGCGGGTCAAGGCACTGATAGACCCTCCGGGAAGTAGGTCCTTGATTCGGTCCTTCGACTGGTCCGCCACCCAATCGTTGATGATGATTCGCGATGGATCGGGGGCAGTCTCGAAATCCAGTAGGCGCATGCCAGCGCCGTAGTTGAGCGCCAAGACATCCAGGTACGTCGCTTCAAAGGGATATCCGGTCTGCCCCCAGGCGGCGTTGACGACGCTCAACTGGAAGGGATTGCCGGTGTCCTTGTCTACGGTTTCCTGGCCCCGCGCTGACAGCGCCAGATCCAGCGCGTTCATCGATTCGTGGACGACGGCGTCGGCACCGGTGAAATGCAGGGCGTCGTGCATTTGCGATGCGGTGTCGCCCTTGGCTCCGGCGTAGGCCATTGCCAGCGCCAACGATACGCTGTGCGGGGAGATGAACACGTTCTCGTCGGGTTTTTGCGAAATGACCTGTTGGTACAGCGCCAGCCCAAAGTCACGATTACCGGCGGTTAAATCGGCCAGCCCCGTTTCCGAAGGAGTCAGGTTTCGGGACAGAGAGGACTTTGCCTCGTCGCCGGTTTTCCCGGTCGGGTCATCGGCACCCTCGCAGGCCAGCATCGAGAGGACCAGGAAAAGAGCCAGGAATGTCGTTCGCATCAGGCACCTCCACAACGATTTTCACGCCGAGCGTGTTGCTCTGCTCTGCAAATATGCAATAAGCAAGCCGAGCGGAGTCGACGAATGTTGTTTCGTGGCTTCAATGGGTTGGGCGATTTCCAAAAGGAGCAGAGGGGCCGATCGTTCAAAATGATGTGACATCCATGTCAGTTATCGAGGGACAGAAACATCTGTGGTGCCATCCACCGCTCCTTCCCGGCCCAGTTCCTGAGTTTCAAGGACTACATCGCCCGCCCGAAGCCCAATGGGTATCGGAGCATCCACACCCACCTGCTCGAGTCAAGCGGGCTGAAGTACGAGGTCCAGATTCGGACACCGGGGATGCACAAACAGGCCGAGCAGGGCACAGCGGCACACTGGGAATACAAGGAAAAACGCCTGGCCGGGTCGAAGGGGCCGGCACGTGGGCCCGGCGCTTGGTTCCGGTGGCCCGCGGCGGCGATTACCAGAAGGTGGCGGGCATCCTGCTCGAAGCCGAGGTCGTCTGAGTCTTCGTAGTGCCTCGCCCCGGTCGCACTG
>CAZHDQ010000413.1:0-3583 GCA_964531595.1 uncultured Anaeromyxobacteraceae bacterium | reverse complement strand
TGAAATCATTGATCATGCCGCGGTCGGAGTTTCACCAATCCGGTGAGGGGTCCGCGACGAGGGGCCGGGGCCGAGCCGGTGCCCCCGCACCCGACTGGGGCCGGCCCCATCGCCGCGGACCCACTAACTTGTGTGGCGGGAAAGTCGGAACGGAAGATATACATCATTGTCCCTTTGTTTTCAATGGGTTATGATTCGCATTGTCGAGGGACGACTCAAACAACGTGGTGAGCCGATCATGCCGCAAGGAACCATTCCTTTCCAGTACGAAATCGAGGGTGGGTCGAATGGTCTGACGGCACTGGCAGGATTGCCGGTGTATCTGGACCTGATGGCTGTGAGCGGGCTGAGGAAATCTTTCGACCGGCACGTGGTTGCACGAAAAGGCGGCCAGGGCTGGACCGACGGGCAAATGGGAACGTCCTTCGTGATGCTCAATATCGCGGGTGGCGACTGCATGGACGACCTCAAGACGTTGGAAGGCGACGAGGGCTTCTGTCAAGAGCGAGGAAATACATGAGGAAACAGTGCCGACTTGTCGCCCAACAAAGATAGGGGTAACTTGCGATCTGAGCCGAATCGACGACGGGAGGCTTTCCGTGACTATGCGCATCCACCACCTAGCAACGACCTTGGCAGCGATCATTTTAGTGGCCGCCGGATTGGCCTGCAGCGGCGGTAGTGGAGGCCCAGTCGACGCTACAATTGCCGACGCACAAGACGACGGCGCACTGGACCCCGGGGGCGACGACGGGCTTGCCGGGGACGCGACGACGCCTCTGGACGCCAACGATGACGCGGCGGCGCCGGATGCAGCAACGGACACGGGAGTCTGCCCGCCGGCCGCGCCTGGGGCCGGGCAGGTCCGTGCCCGCGTTATTGGGTGCGCAGAGGAACTGGAAACGGGCTACCACGCAACGGGCCGCGTGGGCGACATCGTGCTGGAAAACGCGGTCGCAAGGTTCGTGGTCCGGGGCATCGGGGAGGGCCATGCCCTGCTGGGCCTGTGGGGAGGCGGCCTTGTCGACGCCGTCGGACAAAACGGAAACGACCAGTTACGCGAATTGCAACCGCTGTTGTCCTTCAACGTCCTCCGTCCAGACCGTATCGAGATCACCCAGGACGGGCGCGAGGGCGAGGCGATGGTCTCGGTCTTTGGCGTACCGGTCGGCCACCCAGTACTCGAATCCGTGATACCCGCCATCGACCTTGATGCGGATGTCGTCCACGAGTATATCCTGCGCCCCGACGAACCGTTCCTTCACCTGCGAACGCGCGTCAGGCCCATCGGCACAGCGTCGATCGAGTTCACCCCAGGCGATCTCAACATGCTGGGCGGAAACGTAAAACCGTTCGTACCGGGGACCAAGGGTGAACTTGATGTGGCCATCGCTGGACCGTTCTTCGCCGCAGCAGGGGGTGGGGCCTCGTACGCGTACGTCTCGGGGCAGGCGGTCAACGGCCTGGAGATTGGCGGTTCCGAAATCCTGCTGGCCGCCCCGATCGTTGCCACCCCCAAAGCCGAGGGGCTGTTCGAACGCGTTTACGTCGTCGGGGACGGCAGCCTTTCCTCGGTGTCGGACATCGCATGGAAGCTGCTCGACGAACCCACTGGCACGATCACTGGGTCCGTGCGCGTCGGCGAAACGCCGATCGGCGCCGGTTGTGCGGTTCGCGCGTTCACCAGCGTAGGTCGGTGGCGGACGATCTTTTTGACCGGTCTTGACGGATCCTTCGCCGGCCGCCTGCCTATTGGCCGTTCGGATCTGATCGCTGCGTGCCAGGGCAGCGCGGATGGACCCGTCGTGGCTGTCGACCTAACGGCTGCGGGCCTGTCCGACGTCGTCGCCCAGACCACCCCGCCATCGTTTTTGGAGGTCACGGCCCGCCAGACTGCCGAAGGCGACCCCGTGCCCGCCCGCACCAGCATAGAATCGCTGGACGAGCCGGGCACCCGGCCACGATTCCTGTTTACCGGACCTGGACCCGGTCGCTTCCCGCTGACCCCCGGCACCTACCGTATGACGGTATCCCGCGGCCCAGAGCATGACCGCGTCGTCGAGGACCCGGTCACGGTGGCGGAGGGCCAGACGGTGACTCTGGATGTCGTTTTGCCACGAGTGGTGGCCACACCGGGGACGATTGCGGCCGAATTTCACCTCCACTGCGAGTCGTCGGTAGACTCGGCGGTCCCGGTAGCCGACCGAGTTGCCGCCTGTGCCTCCGAGGGCCTTGAATTCGTCGTTGCAACGGACCACGACTTCGTGACCGACTATGGCCCCGCCTTGACTGCACTGGGCCTGGACGCGTTCATGACGTCGATCCCCGGCTGCGAGGTATCGTCGGTTTGCGCCGGCCACTTCCAATCCTGGCCGCGCCCCGTCGAACCGGACAAGGCCGGCAACGGTGCTCCGAACTGGTTCGGTTTGTCGCCAGTGGCGCTGGTTACGATGCTGCGTGACCAACTGCCGGACAGCATCGTACAGGTCAACCACCCAAGGTTCGGCGCGGATTCGACATTCGACATCATCTTGTTCGACCCCGTCGACGGATTGGCCCACGCGGACCCAGTCGCGCTGGGCTTTCCCGCCGAAACTGACCTGAACGCGATGCCCTATGACGCCATCGAGGTGTTCAACGGCATCGGCGACGAGGACCTGGACGAGCAACTGGCGGACTGGTACACCCTGTTGAACCTGGGCCACCGGATCACGGCGACAGCCGGCGGCGATTCGCACGAACTGTCATCGTTCCCAGGCAACCCACGCAACATGGTGTTCCTGGGAACGGACGACCCCGCCGAGGCGACCCCTGACGCGGTGCAAGCGGCCCTGCGGGAGATGCGCATTTTGGTCACGTCGGGTCCCTACATCGAAGCGGGCTTGGTGCGCCCGGATGACGGGCAACCCTCGCTTCCAGGCGAACTGGTGACCGACGTCGACGGCGAGGTCGCGCTGCGCGTGTCCGTCCAGGCCCCACCGTGGATGGACGTGGACGAGGTCATCATCGTGAAGAACGGCGTAGCCGGAGCGCCGATCCTGCTGCCGGCGCCAGCAGACGGTGAAGCCCCCCCAGTATTGCGCTTCGAAGACACGCTTCTGCTGTCCGCGGATGCAGACGCGTGGTTTGTTGTCATTGCCCGAGGTGACACGCGGGACCGGATCATGGCAAACGTCCTGCCCATCGCCGTGACCAATCCGTTCTTCCTGGATGCAGACGGGGACGCCGCGTTCACGCCACCCGCGCTCTAGGGGAAATTGCCGGAAACCGAATTCTTCCTTCCAACCATCTCTCGCCGAATCCCCCTTGCTTTTGGCCCTTGGATTCTTACACTGGTCCCCCGAATGGGGCTACCACCCCATAAGTTAGCGCCCGCGCTGGGCGTACAAAAGAACATGCACTTGATGAGAAATCCCGAGTCGTTTTGCCCTGCGTCACCCCTCGCGAGTGCTTTTCTACATTAGGCGGTTTGAAAATAGAGGCTTGGTTGCAGAATCATGACCTGAACGAGGACACGCCATGAAATACAAGGACCTGCACATCGCCCCCGAACTACCCACGACTGGCGATCCGTCGTTGCTTC
>CAZHDQ010000412.1:0-3585 GCA_964531595.1 uncultured Anaeromyxobacteraceae bacterium | reverse complement strand
GAGCAGTTCGTCCATCTGACGCATCACGTCCAGTGAGCCCGGGTTCAGTTCAAGTAGTTGGTCATAAATCCCAACGGCGCGCGGTGCATAACCGAGCGGGCCGCGAGCGACCCCTGCGACCGCCAGCAATATGCGGATCCGCGGCTCGATGTCGACGGTATCGGCGAGCGCCTCAAGGGTATCCGTCAGTTCACCGGCAAGCCCGGCCGCCACACCGGTTTCGACCACCCTTTCCAACAGGTGGTGGTCCTCGGGAGCCGTTTGCAGCGCCGCGAGCAGTGCCTGGTAGGCCTGGATTTGATCGCCCGCATCGCCCAGGATCGTGGCGGCGTCGCCCAGCGCCTGCACGCGAGCGGCCCCTGATGTGAGATCCGCCTGCAGCAACAGGATCGCAGCGCGGCGCAAGTCTGCTTCCGGGTCGCGGCGCAATGCCGAATCCAGGGCGGTCGCCAATGCCGGCGCCCATTCCCCGTGATCCGTGGCTTCCCTATCGAGGACCAGCGCTTCAGCCGTCCGTCGCACGTCGTCCCGATCCGGCGCCTCGCCCAGCAATCTCCGAAGTGCATCCGCGGCCCGTGCGGGGCGGTCCAGTTGGTTCAGCAGGATCTGTGCCTGCGCCAGAAGAGCCTCTTCGCGGACCACTCCTGCGTTCCGCTCGCCCTGGACCTCAAGCAGCCCAAGGAGATCCTCGAACCGGCCCGCGTCGCGGTAGATGGCCTCCAATTCTGCTTCCGCCTCGGGATCCGCCTGGAAATCGATCAGATCACGCAGGGTCTCGATCGCGTCGTCGATACGTCCGATCGACCTGGCGAACTTGGCTTTGCCTTGTCGAAGCTTCCTTCGCGTTGCATCGTTCTCGGCCAGGTCTGCCAACCGCTCCATCGTCTGGAGCGCGGTTTCGTGGTCGCCCTCCATGAGGTAAAGATCCAACATCTCCTGGAGCAAGCCGCCATCGGCACCGATGAAGGGCAATGCCTTCTCGAATGCCTGAATCGCCAGGGCGCCCTTCGAAAGCGGGCCAGCGTACAGTCGGCCCAAGTGCAGCGCCAACCGCGCTTCCAGTTCGGCATCGGGGATTGAGGTTGACGCTTCGGGCGCGGACCCATCGGGCATGATCCCGACCCACCGACCGAGGATGCGCGCGGCTTCCGAATGGAGTGATGTCGCGTCGGCCAGGGCACACAATCGCTCGGCCCAGGCCTCGACCGGGTGCAGGGCCACTGCCGCCGCAACCAGCCCAAAGGCCGCCCTGGCGTTCCCGTCCACGTGTTCTCGGATGTCCGCCATCTGCAACAGAATCGCGGCGCGTTCCTGCGGCTGCGCCAGATCCTGTAAACGCTGCTCCAACAGGCCGTAAAGCTCGTCGCACCGTTGGTGTTTCCGGTAGAACGGTGCCAGGACGTTTGCCACGGATTCGCGAGCCTGTCGCCCGTCGTATAACGCCTGCAACTGCCGCAACGCGTCGGCGTCGTCGGGGGCGTCATCCAGCACCTGGGCCAGCACCGGCACCGCCCCTTCGAAATCGTCGAGCCGGGTGCGCAATACCTCGGCCAGTTCGCAACGCAGCAACGCGCGCTCCCGCTTCGAACCGACCTCTTCGATCTCGACCGCGATCACGTCGGCCAGTTCAGCGAACCGTTCCGCACGTTCCAGGGTCCGATGCAGACCCGCCAAGCTCTTCCGGTCACCAGGAACGGCGTCGACGATCCGGCGATAGCAATCCGCCGCCGCGCCGTCGTTTCCAAGCAAATCCTCATACAGCCGTGCCAGTCGCAGCAGTACCTGGAACCGTTCGCCGTCGTCCGTCGTTGCATCGACTCGCCGACGTAACACTGATTCCAGCGCGGCAAAGTCTTCCTGCTGCATCGCGATCTGTTCCAGCAGATCCAACGCTTCCGTGCAACTTGGGTCCAGGTCCAGGGCCCGGTCCAGTACGTCCCGAGCCTCGTCGTGGAACAGCAGGCGCCCTTCCAGAACGCGCCCAGCCTCCACCAGCAGTTCGCGCTTCAGATCCGCATTCTCGACAGATATCGCAGCCTCCTCGAGAATCGTGGTCAATTCATGCCACAGGCCGCCCGCTTCGGCCGACGCCCGGATTCGGCCCAGCGTATCGCGCGGGGCTTCGGCACCCTCACCTTCACGGAGCATCTGGAGGCCGGCCTGCATAGCTTCGGCATGTTCTGCGAGTTCCTCCAGGAGGTCGCGACGCTGCCGCCACATTTCACCACGCGTTGCAGGTTCGTCCGCTGTCGGCGCAAGGTGCCTAAGGACCTCGGCCGCCTGGGCACGATCACCTGCGGCCAAGTGCGTTTCGAGCAGTCTGTGACCTACGTCCGTCAGGGAAGGATCCAGTGCGAACGCCTGGCCAAGAAAGCGGTTCGCCCGCGCAGGGTCAGACAGATCATCCGTGCATGCCGCTGCCATCGCCAGGTTCAAGCGCACGCGTGTGGCAACGTCCTTTTCCCCGGATTCCCGCTGGGCCAGGAGCGCGACGAATGACCGCGAGTCATTGCGCGCCTGGAACATCGCCCGGAGGGCGTCCAGTTCCCCAGCCTCCACGTACAAGTGTTCCAGCCGTCGAGCCGCGATGTCGTCCCCGGGCTCCAGCGCGAGCACGCCCTCGAAGATCTCGCGCGCGCCGGTAATATCGCCCATGCGATCCATCCGGATTTCGCCCAGTTTTTGCATCAATTCGATACGGCGGCGGCCAGGCATCGGGCGCTCGATCTCGTCGACCAGGAACGCTGCGTAATCGGACCAGCGTTCGAGTCGCGTATAAAGCAGGTGCAGGTTCTCGCGCGCCGTACGCGACAACGCGTTCGCCCGGTAAACCTCCTCGTACAGATGAAGCGCATCCTCGTGCCGCAGCAACCTGTCGCGGGCTGTTTCAGCCGCTGCCAGCGCCACGGCCTCCCGTTCCGGCCCTTCCAGCATCTCCATCTCGCGCAGATTCAGCGCGAACAATTTTTCCTGGTTGTGCTTGTGTTCGTAGATCCGTTTCAGTTTGCGGACCACTTCAAGGTTCTGGGGATCCAGTTCCAACACCCGTTCCAGGAACGGGATAGCTTGGGTCTCGTTGGACATACGGGTAATCGCGATCTCGGCGATCTGCTGAAACAACTCAAGCAGTTCCACTGGATCTTGCGTCACCACCACCTTCTTCTGGAGGATTTTCAATAAATCCGCCCATCTCCCCCTGTCTGTGTAGCCGCGCGCCAGCGTGTCGAGTGCTTCCTCGTGGGTAGGCGAGACCTCGACGACCCGCGCGTATGTGGCCAGCACGTTGTCCGGGTTAGGCAACTTGTCGGGGTCCTGGTAGATGTCGATCAACTGGAAAAGGATGGCTGCGCGTCCCTCGACGGCATCGGCCGGTAGGCGTCGAAGTCGGTCATTGTGGAATTCGACCAAAGCCGGCCATCGCCCCGTTTTTTCGTACAGCGCCACCAGGGAATCCGTAGCCCCCGGATCCGCCGGATTCAGCG
Organism: uncultured Anaeromyxobacteraceae bacterium; assembly: GCA_964531595.1. GTDB lineage: Bacteria > Myxococcota_A > UBA9042 > DTJE01 > DTJE01 > DUVQ01. The sequence goes on along the minus strand of CAZHDQ010000412.1, from coordinate 103 downwards.
AAAGCACCCGTTTCCAAGCGTCAATCGCGCGGTCAAGATTGTGCATTCGGTCTTCGGCCAGAACCGCCATCATCACCCACTTTGTGTTAAAGTTCAGGGCGTT
>CAZHDQ010000411.1:0-3593 GCA_964531595.1 uncultured Anaeromyxobacteraceae bacterium | reverse complement strand
CAATGAAGCAGAGGCCCGCGCGAACCAAGCCGTTCGCGGATCGCGGCAATCGGTTGTACCGCGCCCACCTCGTTATTGACCGCCATTACCGACACCAGGATTGTGTCGGGTCGAACCCTGGCAGCCAGCGCTTCGGGGTCGACGATCCCGTCGCGGGAAACGCCGACCAGGTCGATTTCGAACCCCTGTTCGGCCAGCATCCGGTAGGGCTCAAGGACGGATGGATGCTCGATCGCGGTCGTCACAAGGTGCCGCCCCTTGCGCACTCGGGCCGCCGCGATACCCAAAATCGCCAGGTTGTTCGCGGCCGTGGCCGACGGCGTGAAGAAGACCTCTGCCGGTCGGACGCCCATGCAGGCGGCAACCCTGGCGCGCGCCATCTCGACCGCATCGTGAGCAGCGGCGCCGTACGGATGGTACCGCGCGTGGGGGTTTGAGGGGACCGTGAGCAGCGGCAGCATGGCATCGAGCGCTTGCGGGTCCAGAGGCGTGGTCGCCAGGTTGTCCAGGTAGGCAGACATCGCGCGCATTGTAGCACCGAGGCGGCACGATCCGCCTGGCGAGGCCGCACCTTCTAATCGACAAAAATGGCGGTGTCGCCCCCCTTCCGCCCCTTGACGCGACGCACCCCGGTACCTACCGTGACCACGCGGTTCTGCCGCACGGCGATTAAACCGATGTGCAAGAGAGGTTCCAATGGCGACGGTCGAAAAGGTACTCAACGCCCTGCGCGGCGTGATTGATCCGGAACTGGGGCGCGACATCGTGTCCCTTGGTATGGTCAAGGACGTGCAGGTCCAGGATGGCAAGGCACGGGTCAAAGTCGAACTGACCACGCCGGCCTGCCCTCTGAAGGACGTCATCCAACGTAACGTCGAGGCTGCAACCCTGGCGGTGGAAGGCATCACCTCGATCGATGTCGAAATGGGCGCAAAGGTCGCAGCCCGCACCCAGGAAAAAGACGATCGCCTACCCGGCGTCGCTAACATCATTGCAGTTGGCTCGGGCAAAGGCGGCGTTGGAAAGTCCACGATCGCGGTCAACCTTGCCCTGGCACTGGCCCAGACCGGCGCGCGGGTGGGGTTGTTGGATACCGACCTTTATGGTCCAAGCGTCCCTATGATGCTGGGCCTTAACGGCCAATCGCCCGAGATGGGTACGCTGGACGGCCGGGACGTCATGAAGCCACTCGAAGCCCATGGCCTGAAGGTATTTTCGATGGGACTGCTGGTGAAAGAGCAAGATGCGGTCATCTGGCGCGGCCCACTGCTGCACAAGGCGCTGACACAGTTCCTGGAAGACGTCGAATGGGGCGAACTGAAGTATCTGGTTCTGGACCTGCCGCCCGGAACCGGTGACGTCCAGAGCGCGCTGGCGAATCGGATTCCGATCACATCGGCGGTCATCGTAACGACACCGCAAGACGTGGCGTTTGCAGACGTCCTGCGCGCGGTCCGCATGTTCGAAGTCACGAAGGTTCCGGTCCTGGGCGTCGTGGAAAATATGGCCGGTTTCGTGTGCCCGACATGCGGCACCGAACATCCGATCTTCGGCGCTGGACGGATCCGTGAACGCGTCGCAGAGCGCGGACTATCGTTCCTGGGTTCCGTGCCATTGGATCCCACGGTGTCGCCCGACGCCGACTTGGGACGCCCTGCTATGATTTCGGCGCCTGACGGGTTGCCGGCCCGTGAGATTCGCAAGATCGCGGGGACCATCGCCGGTCTTCAGAGCATGATGCACCTGGGGGACGAAAAGGACTGACCGGGCCCGCGCATTCGGGGTTGGAAGCGCGGTAGCCTGCCGCGGGAGGGGACGCCACGAAACCCGCCCAGCAAGACACCGACGCCAGAACCGCCATCCTGGCGCGGTCGCGACGGATCCTGATCAAGGTCGGCAGCGCCGTGCTGCGCGGCCCCACAGGCCTGGACGTAGGGCGGGTCCGCCACCTGGCCGAACAGATAGCACACCAACGCACACTCGGGCGGGAGGTCTTGGTCGTTTCTTCAGGGGCGATCCTCGCCGGGATCAGCCGTCGCGGTGCCCTGTCGCGCCCAGCCACGATCCCCGACAAGCAGGCCACCGCGGCCATCGGTCAGTCGCTGCTGATGCGTACCTGGGACGACGCATTGAGCCTGCACGGCCTGACCGCGGCCCAGGTTCTGCTGACCGCGGACGACCTGGCTCACCGCCACCGATACCTGAATGCGCGCCACACCTTGCGTACCCTTTTGGACTGGGGCTGCGTCCCCGTCATCAACGAAAACGACACGGTACGAGTCGACGAAATCCGCTTCGGTGACAACGACCAGTTGGCCGCGCTCATCGCCGTGTTGATAGGCGCGGATTTAACGGTGTTCTTAAGCGACGTCGACGCCTTGTACGACGGGGACCCGAAGACGCATTCCGACGCCCGCGCCCTGCGCCACGTGCCTGTGGTCGATGCGGCCGTACTCCGATTAGCCGGCGCGGCAGGCCCCGACGGCACCGGTGGCATGGGCAGCAAACTGCTGGCCGCGCGCAAGGTCAACGCCGCCGGAATCCCCCTGCTGCTTGCCCCGGGTCGCGAACCGCTGTGTCTGGATCGGGCGCTGGCCGGCGAGCCATTGGGCACGTTCTTCGCCGCGCCAGAACAACACCTGGGCGCCATGAAACACTGGCTGGCACACCTACCGCGTCCCCAGGGCGATTTGGTCCTGGATGCTGGTGCCGCCCGTGCGTTGCGCGACCGCGGCACATCCCTGCTGCCGGTCGGCGTCATCAATGTTGTCGGTTCGTTCGGGATCGGCGCCGCGGTTCGCTGCCTTTCTCCGGAAGGCGACGTAATCGGCATCGGCCTGGTCAACTACGACGCCGGCGAAATCCTGAAAATCCGGGGTTGCCGCACCACCGATATCGAGGCCCGCTTGGGCTACCGACATTCCGACGAGGTCATCCATCGCGACCATTTCGCGCTGGTCGATGAACTGGAATCACGCGCCACTGCGGGAGGCCCCACATGAGCGAACTGGACGTCCAGATTGCCGGACTTGCGGCCGCTGCACGCAACGCCGCCCGCATCCTTCGCGGATCGCCTGGGCGGATGAGAAACGACGCCCTGCTGCGGATGGCCGATCGGCTGCATACCCGGCGTGACGCCATCGAGGCCGCCAACGCACAGGATCTGGATGCCGCCGTGGCGCGGTCCCTTCCAGCAACAAAGATCGACCGGCTTCGCCTGACCGACCGCGTGATTGGCGACCTGGTCGAGGGCCTTTCCCAGGTGGCTGCCATGCCCGACCCGATTGGCGCGATCGAGGATTTGCGCCCCCTGGCCAACGGCCTGAAGGTTGGCCGTATGCGCATCCCCCTGGGCGTCATCGGCATGATCTTCGAATCCCGCCCCAACGTCACCGTCGAGGCATCCTCCCTGACCCTGAAATCCGGCAACGCGATCCTTTTGCGCGGGGGCAGCGAGGCGTTCTTCTCACTGAACAACCCCGGCATCGTATCGATCCCGCTTGGTTTCGCAGTGACCATTGGCGTGTCGCTGCTGACCGCCAGCCGACCCAAGGCCTCATCAGAGGAGGCCATGGCTGGATGAAACCGCGTCC
>CAZHDQ010000410.1:223-3597 GCA_964531595.1 uncultured Anaeromyxobacteraceae bacterium | reverse complement strand
ACGTCACCCTGGGAGACGTCTACGAACAGGCGGATAGGGTCGTCCAGCTTGAAAACGCTGAAGATTGGCGTCCGGGCTGCCGAGATGGTTACAACCGTCTCGTTCGGCTCCTCTGTCACAGTGATTCCGGTAATGGGGTTGGCCCCATCCTGACCAGCCGAAACGGCCGGTATTGTTAGGAACACTGCGATAAGAAGCCCCGCGGCGACTGCGCGTGACATCAGGACCTCCGGGAAAATGAGCCAATGGTCTCCGGCCGATCGTAAGTCCGTCAGCCCATTGCGTCAAAGAAAAGGCATATGTGCTCGCGAAATCACATCTTGGGGCCGCAACTGGCCCCAAGGGGGAGAGTCCTGTAGGCGGCTGCGACTGCCAGGTGGTGGAGTACGGTTCATCCAGTATCTATGGGCGCGAGTCGCTGCGGATCTCGTGTTTTCAAGGGGTTGGGGAGGATGGGTGACTGGCATGCAGCTTGCTTGGTCGACCCCTGGGTGCGGGCGTTCCGCATCTTGCGCCTGAAAGAGGATTTTCGATGCGAACCGGAGCTTCGTTGCAACGTTTGAAACAGGAAATGTCGATGCCCAGGCCTTCACGGGTCGTCGAGGGACTGACCCCCTACGACGCGGTTTCATCGTTGGACGCTATCGGGGCGCTTTCGCCCGACGTTGTGCCTCTGAAACTGGATTGGAACGAGTCGGCGATTGCCCCTTCGCGGCAGGTGATCGACGCGATCCAGAAGTTCTTGTGCAACAAGCATCACCTGAACTGGTATCCGGACCTGGGTGCGGCCCGGTTGCGCGAGGCCCTTTCCATATACACCGGAGCGCCTACTGAATCGATCCTTGCGACCAACGGCTCGGACGATGCGTTGGACCTGCTTTGCAAGACCTACCTGGACGCCGGGGACGATGTGCTGGTCGCTTGGCCGACTTACGGCCATTTTCTGGTTTTCGCACGTTCCCGCGAACTGGAACCGCGCCGGGTTGCAGCAGCCGATCCGTTCGAGACCCCGACGACGGCGATTCTCAATGCCATTGGGCCGCACACTCAGATGGTGTACTTGGCCAGTCCGAACAACCCGACCGGGGTCGTGATGCCCTCCGAGGACATCGCAATGTTGTGTCGGTCCTTCCCGACCACGTTGTTCCTGGTCGACGAGGCATACCACGAGTTCTGCGGGTCTACCGCTGCCGGGTTGGTCGAGCACCACCCGAACCTGGTTGTGACCCGCACTTTCTCGAAGTGTTTCGGTATTGCCGGCCTGCGGGTTGGGTACCTGATTGCCGGCCCGGCGGTCATGCACCAGTTGCTCAAGCTGCACAACCCCAAGAGTGTCAACGTGCTGGCCCAGGTGGGTGCCCGAGCCGCGCTCGCGGACGACGCCTTCCGGGAAGACTATGTCCGCGAGGTCGGGCTGTCCCGGGAGTATTTAGCAGTCGCGCTGCGGGCCCGCGGGGCCGAGGCCAGGTCGACGCCGGCGAACTTCGTGGTGGTTCGTGTCCGAGAGCCGATGCGGTTGGTCAAGGCGCTGGAGTCGATGGGCGTGTTCGTCCGCGATCGCAGCCACCTTGAAGGCTTCGAGGGCTGGGTCCGCTTCACTGTCGGTACGGTCCCCCAGATGAAGGATCTGGTCGACCGGATTGACCTGTTGCTCAAAGCCGATCCGACACTGCTGGCCCGGCGCTGACCCCGGGCGCCCATCTTCAGTCATCGCAACTGCCCCCGAGGTTTGAGTTTCCGCACACCCTTGTAACTTTAGTTGATGGTTGAGGCGTTTCGTAAGTCCCGTGGCTGGAGCCCACCTTGATTCCCGCGTCCCCCTGCGGTATCTTCGCCGCGCCGGCGTTTTCCGGCACACAGGCGGAGGGCACTATGGCGCGTGTGGTCGAAGGCAAGCTGAGTGCCAAGGGACTGAAGTTTGCGCTGGTGGTCAGTCGGTTCAATCACTTCATTACCGACCGGTTGGAAGAGGGCGCGATGGATGCGCTGGTACGGCACGAGGCCGACCCAGCAGACATCGACGTGTTTCGCGTTCCCGGCGCGTGGGAACTGCCGCTGATCGCGTTAAAGGCGGCACGATTGAAGCAGTACGATGCGGTTATCTGCCTAGCCTGCGTGGTGCGCGGGTCGACGCCGCACTTCGATTACGTCGCGGCCGAGGCGTCGAAGGGCATCGCGGCTGCGTCGATGGACACGGGCGTGCCGATCGCTTTCGGTGTGCTGACGACCGACAACCTGGACCAGGCAATCGAGCGGGCGGGCACCAAGTCGGGCAACAAGGGCTGGCAGGCGGCCGAAGGTGCCATCGAGATGGCGAACCTGATTCGGGCGATCTGAGCGGCGGGACCGGGCGCGGGGCCCGGAGCGGGGAAACGGCATGGGGACCCGACGTCGGGCTCGCGAGTGCGCGCTACAACTCCTGTACATGTGGGAATTTCACAGGCGGCTGGATCACGCAGGGCGGGAAGCTTTCTGGCTGGATCGAGGCCAGGAGGAACCTGGGATCCGCGAGTTCGCGACCGTGCTGGTCGATGGCGTCGTGGCTCAGATCGAGCCGGTCGACGAACTGATCCGCAGCGCATCGCTGAATTGGCGCATTGACAGGATGGCGACCGTGGACCGGAACATCCTCCGCCTAGCCACGTTCGAAATGATGGAGGTTGCCGATACGCCACTCAAGGTCATCCTGAATGAGGCGATCGAGCTGTCCAAGCGCTACGGGTCCGAGGACTCCAGCGCGTTCGTCAACGGGGTCTTGGACAAGATAGGAACGACACTGCGTCCGGGGCAAAAGAAGTAGGGCGGGCACGCCGATGAAGATCCAGTTCGTCAAGCCGGACCTCCACGCCCTCGACCTTATTCGGGCCGAGGCGCTGGTAATCTGCCTGTTCCAGGACGAGCGGCCCCCCCGTGGGCTTGCCGGGCTACTGGACTGGCGTCTTTGTGGGCGGCTGTCGGACCTTCTGATCGCTCAGCACGTGACCGGCGTGGCGGGCGAGGCGGTGCTTTTCCCGTCGTACGGGCGGCTGCCGTTCGGGAGGGTGTGCTCATTCGGGCTGGGCGAAGCAGCCGATTTCACGCCGGCCCGGGTTCGCGAGGTATCCGGGCAGCTTTCGACGTCGTTGCACAAGTTGCGCGTGGCGTCGTTCGTTATGGCCCTGCCGGGTTCGCCTCGGACGACGATCGCGCCGCGGGTCAGGCTGGAACTACTGCTCGAGGAACTGACTCGGGTGTTCGGGGCCGACGACTCGGGAGCTGGTGTCGACGCCTTCATCGTGGAGCCCTCAGAAGTCCATCGTGAACTGGCCGAGGTGGTCTCGGTGGCTACCCGCCGGTGGCGCGGGATCTGAAAGTGATCGCGTTCGCATGACAAA
>CAZHDQ010000410.1:0-213 GCA_964531595.1 uncultured Anaeromyxobacteraceae bacterium | reverse complement strand
ACCCCTCGACGGACACGAACGCCCATGACCGATCGCCGCAAGCCTGCCCCACCGAGCCGTTCACTCGCCAGTCGCCGGGGGGATTCGGGCCGGCATCCTGAGCGGTTGGGGGGTGGTGCGCCAAGTGGTGACGCCGACTTGGCCTATGGCATCCACGCGGTCGAAGAGTTGCTGGTCGCCGGGGCGGATCGGGTGCGCCAGGTGCTGGTGGAT
>CAZHDQ010000409.1:0-3607 GCA_964531595.1 uncultured Anaeromyxobacteraceae bacterium | reverse complement strand
AACCGCGTCCCGCCGGAGGCGGGTTTGGCGCGGACCTTGGCCGCGCGGACCGGCAATCGGGTTCGTGTGGTGCAGGGGGATCCGTTGGCCACCAGATCGCGGTGCAAGGGCCGTGACCAAAGCGGTTGACCGTTCCAGGCGTTGGTTGTACGGCCTCCCCGACACGTGGCTCAGTTCGTCACCGAGCCCATCTGTCACCTCGTAGCCAATTGGACTCTAAGACTGCCTGATGCAGGCCGTCATGTGAAACCGGGCAGGCATGGCTTCTATGTTGAAGTTTCAAGCCATGGTATCTTTCCGTCGCTACTCGGCCCGAATGGCTTTTGGACTGTCAACGCTGCTGGGCGCCTGTTTCGAATGGGGCAGACAATGGCACGCCAGAGAAACAGTGGGCAATCAGATCCCAACCGTACTCGAGTTGTTGGCTGTCAGGGTGAATTGTGGCCCACAGACGATTTGCTACAGGAGTCGAAAAAATCAGTTGCCAAGAATCCAAAAGACGGTCTGCACTCTGGAGGTTCCGGCATGAAGACACCAGATGACCTTTCTCCGATGCGTAACACGGCCATTCGCGATGCACTTACTAAGTTTGAGGAACTTCTTGCGCAAGGCTCGCCAGTTATCCTAATGGGGGCGGGTTGCAGCAAGTGCGCGGGTCTGCCATTGACCACCGAATTGTCCGCACAAGTCCTGGCAAGCACCGAACTTTCTACCACCAGCAGGGATATCCTGACGACAATCCAAGGGATGTTCGGTGGTGCAGATTCGGCGCAAATAGAGGACTTCCTAAGTGAATTAGTCGATCTACTCGCGATTGCAGATCGCAGAGCCGAACGGTCAGCGGTGACGACGCAGGTCGTTCTCGGTAAGAATGGATACAGCGCAAAAGATCTTCGCGATGCTGTAGATGAAATCAAGCATGCCATTTCAGTCGTCATCCGCAAGAAAGTCGATGTTCAAGTCCATCGAGATTTCGTTTCCGCACTTCACCGACCCGTTCGACCTGGAAAGCCCGCACCTGGGCGAATCACTGATTATCTAGTGCTCAACTACGATACTGCTCTCGAAGACGCGTTGGGCTTGGAGAGAGTGCCATTTGCAGACGGTATCGTTGGTGGCGCCACAGGTTGGTGGAACCAGGAGGCCTTCGACCGAGAAGGGATCGAGGCGCGTGTTCTGAAACTCCATGGGTCTATTGACTGGCTAGAGGTTGCCGACGATCCACTACCGCGAAGAGTCGCCCCAAGTGTTGACGGCGCCATTTCGGGCGAGCGGCGCATTCTAATTTGGCCGGCTTCAACAAAGTACCGAGAAACTCAACGCGACCCGTATGCACAGTTGGCCGAACGGGCGCGACGGGCGATGCGCCCGAACAGAGGGTCGCAGCGAGTTCTCCTAATTTGCGGATACAGTTTCGGCGATTCGCACATCAACCTGGAGATGGACAGGGCGCTTCGCGAGTCATCCGGTGACCTCACGGTCGTTGCCTTCACCAGTACAGATGAGCCGCTCGGTAAGCTGAGGGAATGGCTGGACGACGAAGCCATTCGGGAACAAGTCTTGGTCTTTGCGAATCGCGGATTCTTTCACGGCAACCAGTCGATCAAGTCAGAAGTGGATCTAGTCTGGTGGAAATTTGAGAATCTCGCGCGGTTGCTAGGAGGTGAGCGATGAATATCCAGCGACGGGATCCTGGCATGCCGGTCGAGAACTTGGCAATCGGTAAAATCATTGAGGTCGATGGCTCTCACATCGTCGCTGAGCTTGAGCCCGGCATCAGCGAGTTGTCGCGCGTCTACGCGGGGGAAACTTACCCAATCGGACAGTTCGGTTCGATCGTCAAGGTTCACTTTGGACGACGCCTAATCTACGCCTTGGTAGGGCGGCTTCGAATGAAGGCCGATTACGAAGCCGAGCGGGGGGTCTCGTCCCCTGCCAGCGCCGACGAGCGGATTGTGGAGGCCGACCTCTTAGGCGAGGGCGAATGGACGAGAGATGAGGAGGGCCAACCCAAGCTGAAGTTTGAACGGGGAGTGGCAACCTATCCACTGCCGCAGCAGACACTCTACCTCACCCCCAAGTCCGAGTTGCGATGCATCTATGGACAGAAGAACGGAACGGTTATCCATTTAGGCGAGCACGTCGGTTCGGGCGGCGCACCTTGCTATGCTGATCTGAACGAACTGCTAGGAAAGCACACCGCGATCCTCGGTTCGACTGGATCGGGAAAATCTGGGGCCGTCGCTGCAATCATTCACTCCATTCTTGAGCGAGGCGCAGACGCGGGACACGGCACTTGGAAGCCTGAGATTGTGGTCCTCGACCCGCATAACGAGTATGGGAACGCATTTGGAGGTCACCGTCGGCTCTCCACGGATGAGGGGACCCTATCGTTACCCTACTGGTTGCTGAATCTCGAGGAAACCATAGGGCTACTAATTGGAAGAACGGAGTACGCAGCGACGTCGCAAGCCAACATTGTCAAGAATGCGTTGCTCGCCGCTCGTGGCGCGTCCGCGAGGGATGTGTTGGGACTTGACGCAGATAAGCTGGCGGTAGACGCACCTATTCCGTACATTCTCGGTGACCCTGCAGGGCTTGACGAGTTTGGAGAATCGGCAGGCGAGAGGTACTCCGTTGGCTTCGTTGGCGCCGTCAACGCACAACGGCCAAATAGCAGGAACAAGAAAGATCACGAAGATTTCGGCAAAGTACTTCGCAAACTTGACTCCCTTATGAAGGACGAGCGCCTTTCGTTCATGATGCGGCCGTGGGACGGAAAGGATGATCCCATGCCCGCTGTCGTCTCACAGATTCTCGGTAGGGGCAGCACTGTGAGGATCGTCGATCTCTCTGGAGTGCCAAACGAGATTGCCGGTACCGCAAGCGCTGCGATCGCCCGGACGCTCTTCTCGCTGAAGGTCTGGCAGACTGCTGCCGAGAGAGATTCAACCCCAGTGGCGTTGGTTTGCGAAGAGGCCCATCGTTATGTTCCTGACAGTGGCGAGGCGCAATACAGCGCAGCACAGAGCGCGATCAGGCGCATAGCAAAGGAGGGGCGGAAATACGGAATTGGGCTCATCCTCGTGTCCCAGCGCCCAAGTGAGGTCGAGGCGACCGTTCTTTCGCAGTGCAACTCCTGGATCGTTCTAAGAATTACGAATGAGACAGACAGAGCGCATATCCGCAGCGTCCTGCCGGACTCTATGGCGGAATTGACGAAGATGCTTTCTGCCTTGCGTCGACGCGAGGCCATCTTTGTCGGCCAAGCTGCTATGCTTCCGTCGCGAATTCTCATCCGGGAACTCAAGAAGGAGCAATTGCCGAAGTCCAACGATATCGACTTCGACAAAGGTTGGCAGGGAGAAGGAATGTCAGAAGATGAGACCAAGGCTGTATTGGTCAGGTGGCGCTACCAGCGAAGATAGATAGTACATCACAAACGTTGCCCGTCTTCACGATAATCAGGTCACCAGAACAACCGCAACGGTGTTGGCAAGTTGCGAGGGCGAACCTCACCTGTATTCGCGGGATAGGCATCCTTGCTGCCGCCGTGAGGTTGCGCTGCGCAGGAGCGCTCCATGCCCGTACAACGGTCTGCGCGTCA
>CAZHDQ010000408.1:0-3627 GCA_964531595.1 uncultured Anaeromyxobacteraceae bacterium | reverse complement strand
GACGATATCCAGCGCCCGGCGGTCCTCGTCGACCAGATTCGAAGTCATCGTCAGCATCTGGGCAGAAGCAGATATGGCCGCAAGCGGGTTTCGGATTTCGTGGGCTACGACGGCAGACAATTTACCCAAGGTCGCCAGGCGCTCGTCGGCCTTCATTCGCGATTCCATCCGTTTCAGTGCCGAGATGTCCAGAACACTGACGATCCGGCCAATCATCACGCCGATTCGCGACATCCACGGGGACACGGCGACACGCAACCAGACCTCGTGGGCACCTTCCCCGCGTCGCACCTCGAAAGGCCCAGTGGACTGCTGCTCCATCGGCGCGCGCAATTCAGGGAACACATCGAAGAGGTGGCGTCCACGGACCCGCAGCGCGTCCAGATTCAGCAGCAACTCAGCAGCACGGTTCACATGCAGAATCCGCTTGTCCATACGGCACGACACGATCCCAGTCTCGACGGACGCGAGGATGCTTTCGTGCAGTTGCTTCAGGTCTTCCAGGGTCTCCCTGAATCGCTCGCGCTGGATATCCGACCGGCGCAACTGTTCTGCCAGGAATGAGGAAAGGATGCCTATGCTCACGAACGCGACGGCGTTCAGACCGACCGAGTAAACGACCGAGTTGCGCGATGCCCCTACCAGCACCTCCGACAGGAATCCAGGGATCGCGAAATGGCCCAACTCCATCAGCGAGATGATGACCATCATCACGAATGAAAGCAGGATCGACACCACGGTGCCGGCGCGTCCGACCACGATGCCGGCCACGATGATGTTCAAGCTGAAAAAGAACGTGAATGCGGATCCGCTGCCCCCGGTCGCCGCCACCATCACGGCCGAAAACAGGCAGTCTTGGAACAATTGGACAATCGCAACGACGTACAGCAGGCGCAGCGATCGCACCGCCAACAGCACCGGAAAGTACAGTGCGGAAGGGACCAGCCCGACCAGGCCGACCCACATCAGCGTGTCCTGGACCAGTTCGATGAAAGTGGTGCGAGTGTCAACCGAGAAGATCGCGGTGGCCGTGACCAGCACCAGCATGGTCACGATGCGCAGCCACGACATCCACAGGAGTTTTCGCCGCAGTGCGCCGGCGGCTGAATAGGCGGGGGTAACATCCCCAGGCACCCCGCCATGGGCCGGAAGCACGATCGCGGGAGTCAGGTCCCGTTCGGGCGGTTTTGTTTCATCGGCAAGGCGGTCGCCGAACATGCGCCCCCCCCGGTCTTGCGCTATTTGGTGGAGCCGCTCTGCCCGGACAGGTTGTCGGCCATTCCGAAGATCGGCAGGTACATAGCAATCAGCACGAAGCCAACCATGCCGCCGATCAGGATCATCATTACAGGCTCGATCAGCGAGGTAAGCGCCTCGACCGACGCATCGACTTCGTCATCGTAGAAGTCGGCGATCTTGGAAAGCATGACGTCCATTGCACCGGTCTGCTCACCGACGCTGATCATCTGGACAACCATCTTGGGAAAAATCTTCGTTTCATCCAGCGGTCCGGCTATGTCCTTGCCTTCAGCCACCTTGGCCCGCGTGTACATGACACCTTCTTCGATGATCTTGTTGCCTGCGGACCTAGCGACGACTTCCAGGCCGTCCAAGATGGGCACGCCCGACGAGACCAGCGTACCCAGCGTCCGCGTGAACCGCGCAATAGCGGCCTTGCGGACCAGTCCGCCGATGACCGGGATCTTCAACGCAATCATATCCAGGAACCGCTCGCCGAAGGCGGATCGCTTGAATACGACGAAAGCAATGACGATGGCGATGGCAATCAGGATGATCCAGGGCAGGTTGTTCAAGAAGTTGTTGGACAGGTCGACGACCACCTGCGTCAGGAATGGCAGTTCGCTGTTGCCAACGCTTTGGAACATCCCGGCGAACGAGGGGATGACCTTCCACAGCATGACGACCATGATGGCACCGGCGGCAATCAAGACGAACGAAGGGTACTTCAGAGCGCTGGCCACCTTCTGCTTCAGTTTCATCGACTTTTCGACGTACTGGGCCAGTCGCGTCAGGATTGTGTCCAGGATGCCGCCGATCTCGCCGGCAGCCACCAGACTTACGAACAAGGTGTCGAACACCTTAGGGTACTTTTTGAGAGCGTCCGCCAGCGTCGACCCCTGCTCGACCTGCGCTTTAACGCCAAAGATCACCTGTTGAAAGTCCCGATCCGGCTCTTGGGTGGCCAGAATATCCAGGCACTGCACCAGCGGCAGACCCGCGTCGATCATCGTCGACAACTGTCGCGTGAAAACGACCAGGGTCTTGGTCTTGACGCCGCCCAGTCGGGGCATCCGGATATCGAATGAAGTCAGCGACCGTTTCAACCCGGCAACTTCCACGCCCATCGAACGCAGTCTTGCCTCGGCCTCGGCCTTGCCTGACGCCTCGACAACCCCCTTCCGGAACTGGCCTTCCCTCGTCGTGCCTTCCCACGCGAACTTCATGGAAGCCTCCCCGGCATCACAGGCCGTTCTGGGACAACAACTGCACGAATTCGTCCAGGTCGCCCGCATGTGCCAGGGCTTCCTCGCGCGAAATCACCCTGTCCCGCAGCAGTTTCAACAAGTTCTGGTTCATCGTCTGCATCCCGAACTTCGCCTGGCCCATCTGCATCTGCGAGTACAACTGGTGAGCCTTGCCTTCCCGAATCAGATTGCGGATAGCCGGGTTCGGTACCATCAACTCGACGGCAAGTACCCGTCCGCGACCGTCCGCCCGCGGCATCAATTGTTGGCAAATGATGGCTTCGATGACGAACGAAAACTGGGTACGAACCCGCTCCTGCTGGTCCGACGGGAACAGATCCATCACGCGGTGCAATGTCTGGACGGTACTGTTCGTGTGCAGCGTCGACATCACAAGATGGCCCGTCTCGGACAGCCGTAGGGCCGTTTCCATCGTTTCGGTGTCCCGGATCTCGCCCACAAGGACGACGTCCGGGTCCTGCCGCATCACGTAGCGCAGCGCGTCGTGGAACCCACCGGTGTCCGACCCGACTTCGCGCTGGTTGACGATGCAGTTCTTGTGCGAGTGGAGGTATTCGATCGGGTCTTCGATCGTGATGATGTGTCCGTGACGCTTGTTATTGATGACATCGACCATCGACGCAAGCGTCGTCGACTTGCCCGACCCGGTTGGCCCGGTGACCAGGATCAGGCCTCGCGGCCGCTCGACCAATTGGTTCAAAACCGGAGGGAGGCCGATTTCCTGGAAGGTCATGATCCGGGATGGGATCTGCCGCAAGGCGCCCGCCACACTGCCACGTTGGCGAAAGAAGTTCGCCCGGAATCGGCTGACATTGCGCCACTGGAACGACAGGTCGATCTCGTTGAATTCCTCGAACTTCTTCTTCTGTGACTCGGTAAGCACGCTGTAACACAGCCGTTGGCAGTCCTGTGGGCTCAGCGGCGGCACCTTGACCGGGTAAAGCGTGCCGTCGACCCGCAACTGTGGAGGGCTCCCAGCCGTCAGGTGCATGTCCGAGGCGTTCTTCTCGACCATCACCTGGAGCAACTGGTTGATGTCCAGCGCACTAGCGACGCGCCGGGTTTCCGAATCGCCGATCATGGTCCTCGCTTCAGTCGGCGCGCGTGACGCGCACTATTT
>CAZHDQ010000407.1:0-3632 GCA_964531595.1 uncultured Anaeromyxobacteraceae bacterium | reverse complement strand
GATCCTTCGCCTGCTGAGCGGCGAGCCCGAACCGCCAGGTCTGGACGGGACCAAAGCCCCAGTGCCACCGGAAGCCGGCCGGCGTCCCCGGACAAAGCCTGAACCCCGCTTCCGCCCCGCCCACGGGGCCCGCACCGTCCGCGATTCGACAGCCATCGAAGCGTTCCGGATGGGCATAGTGCCAATGCGCCACGTCACCGACTGGACAGTGGGCCGCGATCGGGAGATCGCCCAATTGCAGGCCTTCCTGCGAGACCATGCCGAGGGCGCCGTGTTAATCGAGGGTGCCTATGGCGCAGGGAAGAGCCACCTGCTGCAGGTACTGGCCCACGACGCGGCGGCGATGGGGTTCGCTACGGCGTCAGCAGGCTTCGACCCGTCCGAGGCAACCGCGGCTTTCCCTAAAAAGGCCTACCGACGGCTGGTGCGCAGCCTGGCCGTGCCACTGGACGGGAAAACGCTGAATTTCCGCGACTTCTGGCAGGCGGTTGCCGAACGGCCGGCCTGGCACGAGGTACTGGGGGACCACTGGCTGTTCGGACCGTTCTTGAAGCGATTGGCAAAGGACCGCGTGAATGAGGACGACTGGGAGCACATCGAGGCACGGGGTCGGGCAGACCAACGGCATGCCACACTGCATGACTACAGCACCTGCGCGAACCTGTATGCCAACCTGCTGACAGCGATGTCGAGGGCTATAGTCGAGGTTCTGGGGCTGGCGGGACTGGCGGTCCTGCTGGACGAGGCCGAGGTTGCCCGCAACACAATGTACCGCTACCAGGCGCTGCGCGGCGTCAACTTTTTTCGGGGCTTGGTGCTGGCCGCGAACGACGATCCGGCACTTCTCGATGAAACCATCGCGCGCCGGGACTCGACAACCATGGGCGCCGAGACCGGGCTCGTTTACTCGGGCCACAACCCGATCCGCTACACGGCCGGTATCCCCGCGGGCCTGAAAGTGGCGTTCGCGCTGACACCAGGGTCGCTGCAGGATGAATTCCGACGCACGCGCGAAACGATCCCGCGCGTCGAACTGGACGTACTGGGCTACGACCAGTTGCGCCTGCTGTTCGAGCGTATCGCGGACACGTTCGCCGGGGTGTACGCGGTCCGCCCCACGCGCGAAACCCGCGACCGTATGTTTCGACTGCTGGCCACCGCAGACCGCGTGTCGTCGACGCGGGGCTTCATCAAGGGCGCCATCGAGGCGCTGGACTACCTGCGCTTCTACCCGGAAGGCGACGTGGAGGCGCTGATCCTGGACGGCACCGCATGACCGCCATCGACCGCAACGGCGCCATGACCGCCCTGCCCCGTGCGTTCCACGCCTTCCTGGGTTCCTTCGCACGCCTGACCGCTATCCAGGCCCACGCGATCCCTAAGGTGCTGGCCGGCGACGATTGTGTCCTGGTCGCCCCAGCGGCATCGGGTAAAACGGAAGCTGCGTTGGCACCGCTGTGCGAGCGCCTGGTGCGCGAGGCCCCACCCGGCGGCGTTCGACTGCTATACATAGTCCCGACCCGCGCGCTGGCCAACGACACCGAGACGCGCGTCCGCGGCCCGGCAGGCATGATGGGACTGGTCGCAACAGTCAGGACCGGCGACCGCCCAGTTGCCCTGGCGGCACGACGAACCGATCTGCTGATCACCACGCCGGAGTCGCTGGATTCGATGCTGTGTCGCCAGGCGGACGTGTTCAAAAACGTGCGCGCAGTAGTCGTTGACGAGGCCCACCAAGTCGATGGGACATCCCGGGGCGACCAGTTGCGGATACTGCTGCGGCGGTTGTCGGCCTGGCATGCAAAGCCCCGGCCCCAGCACGTGGCCATGACGGCCACCGTGGCCGATCCCGAGGCAATGGGCCAACGGCTGTTCGGCCGGGAGGTCTCGATCATCCAAGCCGGCCTGGACCGCCCCGTACATGTGTCCTGGGCGGATAACGTCGCAGCGGCCGCCCAGGCGATCCGGGCCGCGGGGCTGACCAAGGCGATCTTCTTTTGCAACAGCCGCCGACGGACCGAAGAGGTGGGCGCCGAACTGACCCGGGTCAGCCCGTGGCCGCGCGAACGCGTGATGGTCCACCACGGCAGCCTTTCGCGCAAAGAGCGCGAGGAGGTCGAAACTGCCTTCCGGCGCTTTGAAGCGGGGCTGTTGGTGTCAACAAGTACGATGGAGTTGGGCGTCGACATCGGCGACGTCGATGCAGTGGCACTGGTCGGCGCGCCGGACTCGCTGGCGTCTTTCTACCAACGCGTCGGGCGCGGGTGCCGCCGCCGGGCGGGAATGCTGGCCTGGTGCATCCCGGCCGACGACAACGACGCGGCCAGGTTCCGTGACATCGTCGCCGCGCTGGAGCATGGGGAAATGCCCGTGATCCAGTACGTCCCCGACCGATCTGTGATCGTCCAACAGACGTTCTCGGTACTGTACGGGCTGCGGCGGCCCCTGGCCCGACGCTGGATAATCGAACTGCTGAAGATTTTAGCCGAACCACCGGTGATCGAGCAGATCCTGGACCATCTGGTCACCGAGGGCTGGCTAACGCCGACTGCGATGGGCGGCTTGGTCGCATCGACCGCGCTGATGGACATGGGCGAGCACGGCAGGATCCACAGCAACATCGCTGACAGCAGGACTGTCAAGGTCGTGGACGACGCCACAGGCCGCGTGCTGGGCCATGTGTCCGCCGCCGCGGCCGACCAGGGTCGGGTCGCAATGGCCGGTCGGGAATGGGAGGTCGCCTCAACGACCCGGGGCGTCTTGCGGCTGTCTGCCCGCGCGGCGACCGGTGAAGGGGGCGCCTTGATGTTCGCTCCAAGACTGGACGTAGGCGCGTTCGCCCGCTACCTACCCGAAACGTTGCGAAACCGCTGAATCCCCACCACTGTCGCGTCCCCCTTCCAAACCCTGCCGGGTCGGTTGTGTTATCTTCGTTCCGAAACGCCCACCGGGGGTCGGTACATGGCGGATCGCAGCGACAAGAGGAAGGCGTCCTACAGACTGGGTTTGGCGGAACTGAATCACCGCGTCGATAAGACCCAACTGGAGTTCAAGACCACCGCCGACCTTGATCCATTGGCAGGCGTCATCGAGCAGGCGCGGGCCATGGAGGCACTTGAAACCGGCCTACGCATCCGCAAGCGCAACTACAACATCTATATCTCGGGCGCGTCCGGTACCGGCAAGTCCAGCATCCTCAAAGGCCTGCTCCGCCGAGCCGCGGAAAAGGCACCGGTGCCGCCGGACTTCTGTCTGGTGTACTGCTTCAGGCGTCCCCAGTCCCCGCTCGTGCTGGAATTCCCGCCGGGTCGGGCAGTGCCGTTTCGCACGGCGATGGACCAGTTCATCGCGGACCTGCGGCTGGAAATCCCAAAGACGTTTCACAGCAAAAACCACCAGGAGCGGATCCAGCGCATCCTGAATGAGGGCCTGGAAAGCGAGAACAAGAACTTCCTGGAACTGGCAGCGAAGGCGCAGGAAATCGGCTTCATCGTCAAGCGAGCCAAGGAGGGGCTGGTCACCATCCCGACACTGGGAGGCAAGCCGCTGGGCAACAAGGAGTACGCCGACCTGACTGAAGGCCAGCGCGCCGAGGTGGACGGGAACCGCCAGCGGCTGGAGCCGATCGTGTC
>CAZHDQ010000406.1:0-3638 GCA_964531595.1 uncultured Anaeromyxobacteraceae bacterium | reverse complement strand
CGACGGGCCGCACCGCGGATGTGGTATTCCCGGATGGAACAAGGACCGCGATCGGGCATGGGGCGGTGGTACTTGCCGCCATTACCAGTTGCACGAACACAAGCAACCCGTCGGTCATGATGGCGGCGGGGTTGCTGGCGCGCAATGCACGCGAACGTGGGCTGGGCCGCAAACCTTGGGTCAAGACCAGCCTGGCCCCCGGTTCTAAGGTCGTCACCGACTACCTGGAAAGGGCAGGACTGTCGGGACCGCTCGCGGAAATGGGATTTGCGCTCGTGGGGTACGGTTGCACGACTTGCATTGGCAATTCGGGGCCGTTGATCGAACAGGTGAGTGTTGCGATCCGGGAGGGGGGCTTGACCACCGCCGCCTTGCTGTCGGGCAACCGCAACTTCGAGGGACGAATCCACCCCGAGGTGAAGGCGTACTTCCTGGCCTCGCCACCCCTGGTTGTGGCGTATGCCATCGCCGGGACCGTGGACATCGACTTGCTGAACGACCCGTTGGGGCACGATACGGATGGGCATCCGGTGTACCTGCGTGACGTGTGGCCAGGCAGTGACGAGGTGGCCGAGGCGGTCCGGTTGGCGCTGGATCCGGCGCTGTTTGCCGCCAGTTACAAGGGCATCGAACAGTCGAATGCAGAATGGAATGCGATCCCGATCCGCGGCGGCGACCTGTACGAGTTCGACCCCGATAGCACATACATCCAAGAGCCGCCTTTCCTGGCGTCGATCAAGCGTGAACCGGCTATCGGTCGCCCGATTAAGGGGGCGCGCGTGCTGGTGATGGTCGGTGACAGTATTACGACCGACCACATCAGCCCGGCGGGTGCAATCTCGGCTACTTCGCCTGCGGGCGAATATCTGATCAAAAACGGCGTGGCACCGGTGGACTTCAACAGCTATGGTGCGCGCCGCGGCAACGACCGCGTGATGACGCGCGGCACGTTCGCGAACATCCGCCTGCGCAACCGCTTGGCCGGAGGGCGCGAGGGCGGCTTCACGGCGTACCTGCCCACAGGCGACGTGATGCCGATCTTCGACGCGGCCCAACGCTACGTTGAGGACGGGACACCGACGATCGTGCTGGGCGGCAGCGACTACGGCATGGGCTCCAGCCGCGACTGGGCCGCGAAAGGTGCATTGCTGCTGGGAGTTCGGGCCGTGATTGCACAGTCCTTCGAGCGCATCCACCGAAGCAACCTGGTCGGGATGGGGGTGATGCCCTTACAGTTCCTGGAAGGCCAGGACGCAAAATCCCTGGGCCTGACAGGGACCGAGGTCTTCGATGTTGATGTCGGTGACGACCCGGCACCCGGCGAATTGATAACCGTCCGCGCGACGTCGGCCGATGGGACGGTCCGGGTGTTTTCGGCGATCTGCCGAATGGACAGCGAGGTCGAGCGCGACTACTACAGGCACGGTGGCGTCCTACCGACGGTGCTGCGGGGCTTCCTGGCAGAGAACCGCTAGCGAACCCTATTTTGCCGGGGTCGTGCCTTGAACATCTCCAACGGTCATCGTGGCGATGCTTTCGATGACCGCCTCGCCGAACGCACTTGTAGACAGAACCTCGATCCCGGGTCGGCCGGCCGCCAGGTCGCGGGTCATCCGGCCAGAGCGCAGCGTTTCCGCAAACGCCTTTAGCACCAGGGACCCAGCCTCTTCCCAGCCGATGACTTCCAGCATCAGCGCACCTGTCAGGATCATCGATCCCGGGTTGGCCAGTCCCTTACCGGCGATGTCGGGCGCGGTACCGTGGGTTGGCTCGAATACGGCCACTCCGTCTCCCAGGTTGGCACCGGGCGCCACACCCAGGCCACCCACCTGGGCGGCGGCTGCATCCGATAGGTAGTCGCCGTTCAGGTTTGTCGTTGCCAGTACGCCGAAGCGGTGCGGCGTCATCAATAGGTCCTGAAACATTGCGTCCGTGATCCGATCATCAACGATCACGATGCCTTTCGCCGGAGTGGTCCCTTCAGGGATGTCGGCCGCCGCCACCGCCCGGCCGACAAATTCCTCGCGTACCACCTCGTATCCCCAGGCGACGAACGCGCCCTCGGTGGCCTTCATGATGTTGCCTTTGTGGACCAGCGTGACCCGCCCGATCCCCTTGGCGATAGCGTGCCGAACCGCCGCGCGAACCAGTCGGCGCGATCGAACGCGCGAGATGACCTTGATTCCCAGTCCCGCGTCGTCGGGGATCTGGGCACCCCACTCGCGAATGAGCGTTGTCAGTTCACGGGCGTGGTCGGATCCTGCGGCGTACTCGATCCCGGCGTACACGTCCTCGGTGTTTTCTCGGAAAATCACGATATCCAGGGCCGCCGGGTCAACGACCGTCGATGCCACTCCTGCGAAATAGTGGACGGGCCGGACGCTGGCGTACAGGTCCAGTGCCTGCCGCAGCGCGACGTTGATGGATCGGTGCCCCGATCCCACTGGTGTCATCGTGGGACCCTTGATAGCGATGCGATGGCGCCGGATCGCGTCCAGCGTGTCCGCGGGCAGCAAGTCCAGCCCAGCAGCGACCGCCTTCCCCCCGGCCGGCACTTCAAACCACGAGATCGAACGCTTGGTGCCGTATGCCTTGCGGATCGCCGCGTCCAGTACGGGGAGCGCGGCCTGCATGACCTCGGGGCCGATGCCGTCCCCTGGGAAAAACGGGATGGCCGGGTGGTCGGGAACGATGTAGCGGCCGTCTTGCCAATCAATCAAAGTATCGTCTTGTGGCATGGTGCCTCCTAGTTCAGGATTATCTGAGAACGTGCCGTTCGCCTCTTAGGTACCCGTGCCAGCGTCCGCCGTCAAGTTCGGCCTGTCACAGACTCGCCGGATCTCTTGCCGGATCCCCTTGCCATGATGGCGTCGTCCACGTATCTTGTTGTCTGACAGACGCAAGGCCGCTAGCCGGGTGCTCGAAAGAGGGGAACTGTGGGTGCGCCGCTACAAATCGACGTGGACCTGTCGGACCCAGTGCACCTAGAGCGGATCGACCGGGACTATCTCCAGGTCTCGGTGTGCCCGGTGACGGGGCGTGCCAGTCCGGGTCTCCTGGTTCCGGTTACGTTGATCCTGAAGCTGCCCGGCGAAGTTCTAGTGGCATCGTCGGGCAAGGTCATCCAGGAAACGGGGCCACAAGCCTTCCTGGTCCAGTTGGATTCGCCGCCCGACCTGGAGCGGATGAAGCGGATCGCCGAAGAACCACCCAGGGCACCGCGTGCGCCGCTGCCGCCGCATTCATCGCAGTCCATGGCAGCCGTTGGGGCACCGAGGACCGGCCCTGACGGGACCCGCAGGGGTGCGAAGTCGCCAACGCCAATGAAACCGGACAGTTACCCGGCTGAAGGTGCTTCCGGAAGGGCGACCGAGGATTCGTCGCGTGGTCGCAAGGGCCTCGAAACGTCGTCGATTGTACCGCGGGGTGGCAAGCCCCCTGAAGCGCCATCTGGTTCCGAGCGGCCAGTGATCACGCTGGTGGATACGCTGGTGGACCCGGACCTGGACCCCGCCCTGATTGGTAGTCCAGTACCTTTGAAGTCCGTGGAAATATTAGATATTATTGATGAACCTACAGATGCGGAGACTCCGGGTGACCAGACGCACTGGGCGCCGGACTTGGATGTCCTGCTTGAA
>CAZHDQ010000405.1:0-3643 GCA_964531595.1 uncultured Anaeromyxobacteraceae bacterium | reverse complement strand
GCAGGCCCGAGCGCCAGGTCCGGGCCGGATGGCGTGGCGAATGCGCGACTGGATATCCCGACATCGGTTCACGATCGTCGTGGCGGTGCTGTTGTTGCTACCCCTGCCACTAATGTACCTTCACGGCCGTGGCGCCCTGTCTTCATCGCCGGCGCAGCGTGCGTCGATGCAGGCGGCCGGTCTGGCGCAGCGGGGGATCGGCGCGATCGTCGGCAGCATCTCGTCGCTGCTGTCCGATTACGTCGTGCTGGTGGACCTGAATGGCGAAAATCGGCGGCTTTCGGCCGACAACGAACGGCTGATGGCACAGGCCCTGAAGTCCAAGCTTTTGGCGGTCGAGAACCAGGAACTGCGCAATCTGCTTGGCCTGGCCGAGGCGCGTCGGGAACTGGAAACGGCGCCTGCCCGGGTCATCGCCCGGGAACTCACCCCATTTTACCGGGTCGCGCGGGTGTCGGTCGAACTGCCCGAGGGCCATCTGGCCGAGACGGACATGGCAGTGATGACGCCGCTGGGTCTGCTGGGTCGGGTGGTCCACGCGGCGGGCAGCTTGGGCGATGTCATGCTGCTGACCGACGGACGCAGCCGTGTCGCTGCCGAAGTTCTGGGCCGTGGCATCCTGGGCATGATCGTGGGCCCCGGACGGCCGGACGAACTGCATGTTCAGCTTCAGGTCGGCCTTAACGAGGCCCCGCTGGAGGACGGAACCGTAATAATCACTTCGGGGCACGACCAGGTGTTCCCGCGCGGCGTGGAGATCGGATATATCGCGAATGCTGAGGGACGCCGCCAGGGAGGCGCGTTCATGGAGTATGACGTGACCCTATCGGTCAACCCAGGCGCCGTCACGCACGCGCTGGTCGTGTTGTCGCGACGCCCACGAAACGTGACCGGACGGTGATGTGATGCGATACGTTCTGCTGACGGTGTTGGTGTTCGTGTTGCTTGCCTGCCAGGTGCCGATCCTGGGCCTGGTGGGAGTCCACGCGTTCACGCTGGATCTGCCCCTGCTGGCGGTCATCTACCTTGCCGCTACGTCCCGTCCGATGGGCGGTTTCGTGACCGCAGTGGTGATCGGGTTGCTGGCCGACTCGTTTGCGCCGGGCTCGGTTCTGGGAACGCACATGGAAATCATGGGGCTGTTGTTCCTGGCGAACTTCGCACTGGCCGGGCGTTTCCAGTGGACACGGCCGCTGCCCCTGATGGTCATGACGCTCGCGGGGGTGCTGGCGAGCAGCCTGTTGTTCTACCTGTTGTCCACCATTTTCGACGAGGGCTTCTCTGGAGCATCGGCCAATTTCGGCGGTTTGGCGCTCAGGCTGTTGGTGACCACACTGGCCTCCCCGCTTCTGTTCCGGCTGTTTGCGGCTATCGATGGTCGTGTGCGCGGGCGCCGGGTTTCCAGCCCCTTGCTTCGCTGAGTACAATCGTCGACGACGAAAGGGTCGTTTCCAGATGATCGGCACGCACGACGAACTGCTTGAATACCGCACCCACTACCGGTGGTCCATCATCCTGATCGTCGCCGTGTTCACGGCCCTGACCCTGCGCCTGTTCCAGGTGCAGGTAATGGACGGGGACCGTTACGAGGCGTTGGCGACGATCAGCCATGTCGTCAGGGAGCGCATCGTCCCGCCCCGAGGCACGATCCGCGACCGGAACGGCATAGTGTTGGCCGTCGATGTCGAGGTTGCCGACCTGACGATGGTGCCGCACTACGTCAAGGATCCCGAAGGCGAAACCGCGCGGATGGTCGAATTGGGGGTGCTGACACCCGAGGACGCGGACCGCATCGTGGAACGGATTCTGGACGCCAAAAAGGGGCGAAAACGCTTCCACCGACTGGTTGCGCACCGAAACCTGGTAGGCTCGCGCTGCCCAGATGATCTGACCGCACTGTCCTTCGACCAGCAAGAAGGCAGGATGGTGTGCTCGCGCTGCGGACAGACGTTCATCGACCAACGGGCCGTGGTCCAGACTCACCTGCACGAACTGCCCGGCTTCTCGCTGACCGCACGGATGGTCCGCCACTACCCGCTGCGTGACGTGGCAATGCACGCCATCGGCTACGTAAACGAAGTCAACGCCAAGGAGGTTGCCGCGAACCGCGACCGCTTCCGGCCCGGGGACGTAGTGGGTCGCTCCGGGATCGAACGCTCGATGGATGAAGAACTGCGGGGTGAACCCGGCCTGGACGTCTATGTCCGGATGGCCGGCGGCAAACGGGTCCGGCCCGAGGAACTGCCAGAGGAGTTCAAAGGGCTCCAGTCGCGCCCGCCGGTGCGTGGCCGCGACGTGACGCTGAATCTGGACGCGACCCTCCAACAGGCCGCCATCAAGGCGATTTCCAGGCATCGATCCGGCGCGGTCGTCGCTCTGGACATCCATACAGGCGAGGTTCTGGTGTTGGCCAGCCACCCGACGACCGCGGTCGGCCCGAGGCTGCGCACCGCAGCGACGGCGGCCATGGAACCTCCGGACCCGGTGTTTGCGCCGATGGTCAACAAGGCTGTCACCGCCTACCCACCAGGGTCCACGTTCAAGATCATCACGGCCATCGCCGGGTTGGTCGAGGGCGCGATCGCGGAACAGACCGAAGTTGACTGTCCAGGCTACTACGAGTTTCGAAAACACAGGTTCAACTGCTTCAAGCGGTCCGGCCACGGCGCGCTGTCGCTGGTACCCGCGATCGCCCAATCTTGCGACACGTATTTCTACCTATTGGGGGATCTGCTGGGCATCGACACGCTGGCCCACTACGCGCGCGACTGGTTCGGCCTGGGCGAGCACACTGGCATCGAGATCTTCGAGCAGACCGGCGTGATACCCACCGAGGCCTGGTACCGCGCCAGCGGTCGGCGCTTCCAACCGGGCTTTGCAATCAACACATCGGTGGGCCAGGGCGATGTCAAAGTCACCCCCCTGGCGATGGCGCGCGCATATGCGGCACTGGTCAACGGCGGCCGTCTGCTGCGCCCCCGGCTGGTGCGATGGGTTGGCCCGCCGGAGGACGCGCCACAATCGGTAGCTCCCGAGGTGCTGCGCGAACTGGACCTGCCACAGGAATTCGCCGATCTGGTGATCCAGGGGTTGTACGGCGCCGTCAACAGCCCCGAAGGCACGGCCGCTAGCCAGGCGATTCACGACCTGCCGTTCGCCGGCAAAACCGGGACGGCCCAGGCACCCGAGCGCCGCAAGGACGTATCCAACGACGTCGCACGATGGCTGCTGCAAGACCACGCGTGGTTCGTGGGAATCGCACCTGCACGACGGCCCGGAATCGCCGTGGCGGCTTTCGTCGAGCACGGGGGCTTCGGTGGGGCCGAGGCAGCGCCTGTGGTCCGCAAGGTGATCGACGCATACTACGCCGAGCACGCCGAGGAATTCGCAGATATCTGGGAGGGTTTTTCCGACGAGGAACCGCTGGAGGTTATCGAGGAACCATGAGAGGACGGGAACCACAAGGGTTCAGCCGCGCCGTATGGACGGCCATCGCGGCACTGGCAGTACTACTGATCATGGGCCTGATCAACCTGGGCAACGCCGCTGCGTACACCGGCGAGACGTTCCACAAAACGCAGTTGATCTGGGTGATCCTGGGCTCCCTGGTCGCCCTGGCGGTCGCCATGATCGACATGCGGTT
>CAZHDQ010000404.1:0-3660 GCA_964531595.1 uncultured Anaeromyxobacteraceae bacterium | reverse complement strand
GAAGCCCGAGGTCACAATCGCCATTGTCGGCAAGTACGTCGACCTAGTTGAATCCTACAAGAGTCTGACCGAAGCGCTGTTGCATGGTGGCATCGCGAACGCCTGTAAGGTGAAACTGCATTTCATCGAGGCGCAGGACCTGGAAACTTCCAATGATTGCGGTGCACTGCTGTCGGCCGCCGACGGCATCCTAATCCCGGGCGGCTTTGGCGCCCGAGGGATCGAAGGCAAGATCCGCGCTATTTCGTGCGCGCGGACCGGCAATGTGCCGTTTCTGGGCATCTGCCTGGGGCTACAACTCGCGACCATCGAGTTCGCCCGCCACGTGTGCGGCAAGGCCGACGCCAACTCTACCGAATTCGACGAGCAGTCGCCCTACCCGATCGTGGACCTGCTGCCTGAGCAGCGCGGCGTGAGCCTGAAGGGGGCGACGATGCGACTGGGCGCGCACCCGTGTACGCTGGTGGCGGGTAGCCTGGCGGCTCGCCTTTACGGCACCGTCGAGATATCCGAACGCCATCGTCATCGTTACGAGGTCTCGAACGATCTGCTGGGCCTGCTGGTCGACAACGGGTTGGTCGTCTCCGGCGTTTATGCCGGGGAGCGGGCCGAGACCTCGTCGGCCCTGCCGGACGGGCGCAAAGGGCTGGTCGAGGTCATCGAACTGCCCGACCACCCGTTCTTCCTGGCCAGCCAGTTCCACCCCGAGTACAAATCGCGGCCGCGCGAGCCCCATCCATTGTTCAAGGGCTTCAT
Source organism: uncultured Anaeromyxobacteraceae bacterium (assembly GCA_964531595.1). GTDB lineage: Bacteria > Myxococcota_A > UBA9042 > DTJE01 > DTJE01 > DUVQ01. Next base: position 2,904 of record CAZHDQ010000404.1, on the reverse strand, counting down.
CCAGGCTGCGCTGACATTCAGGAACGCTCGCGCCGGTGGGCCGGGGAGGTAGGCATGCGTCGATTTTTTATTTCGGTGCTCGTGATGACCGCCGGGTTCGTCATCTATGGATGTCGCTCGACGCCAGTCGACACCGACCTGGACCAGGCCGGTGCCTCCAGGCTGGTTCCCGGGATTCTGATCAAGGATTCATTGGACGCGCGTCCAGAGGGAGCGGATCGGGTCGACTGGCGCCGGTTCTCGCACTACGAGGCCGGACAGGCCCATGTCGTGTTTTCCGTCGGGGACCGCTTCGGACAGCGCGATTTCGTGGGCGCTATCTCGCTGCACGCCGCCGACGGAACATTGCTGGAAAGCAGGCGCGTGATCCCGGACGTCGTCGATTATGTGTTCACCTTCCCGGTGGCGCGCGAGGTCGAATACTTCTTCAAGATTGAGGGGGATCAGGGCCGGACCGACTACAAGGTCCAGACCCGCGTCGATCCGCCCGACCCTTGTGCCGCGTGCGGTCCCGACCAGGAATGTTGCAAGCCCACCAATCTATGCTGCCCAGCCGGGTCGATCTGCAAAGACGGAGCGTGCCTTCCGCCCGACACCTGCGCGCCTCCGTGCCGCGCTTCGCATGGTCAGGTCTGCGAGGCTGGCCGCTGCATCGATGCCTGCCAGGGTGGGTGTCGATCCGGGATGACCTGTGATGTCGGCCGGCGTCGGTGCGTTTCGGCCCGGTCCGCACCGCCCCCTCCCCGGAGGCAAGAACCGGCGCCGCGGCCAACCGGGTGCAGCCCAGCATGCAAGGCGGGTGAGCACTGCAATGCCTCGGCGGGCGTGTGCGAGGCCGTGGCGTTCATCGAGGGCACCGTTTTGTCAGTCAAGGATGAGGGCGGCGGTACGCGGGCGCTGGTCAATCGGGGGTCCAAGGACGGTGTGCGGATGGGTGCGACCGGATCGATCGGTTCGGTGGCCGTCAGAGTAGTCTATGTCTCGTCGACGCGGTGTCGCGTCCAAGCCCCTGTTCCACCGTCGCAGATCAAGGCCAACGCGCGGGTCCGAATCAACCGCTAGCCCTCAGCCCCCGACTCGGATCGCCTCGGTAGCGGCGACTGCCTCGTCCACCATTGCGTCCACGTTGAATTTCGCCTCGACCGCCAGTACCCATTCCAGTCGGGCGGCCGTTTCGGGGTGCGGGGGAACGAACAGCGAGCAGCAGTCGTCGTAGGGCAGCACCGATGTCTTGTACGTCCCGATCCGCCGGGTCAGCGCCACCGTCTCCATTTTGTCGTAGGTCAGCAGTGGTCGCAGGATAGGGATCGTGCTGGCCGCCTCGATTACCGAAAGGTTTTCGAGGGTCTGGCTGGCAACCTGGGCCAGACTGTCACCCGTCACCAATGCCTTGTGTCCTGTCCCCTGCGCGATGCGGTTCGCGATCCGCACCATGAACCGACGGTACAACACCACCAGCAACCGCCCCGGCGCACCGTCCCGCAACTGTGCCTGCAGACCACCGAAAGGGACGACGTGCAGCGTTAGCGAGGGTTCATAAGCCGCCAGCATCGTAGCCAGCGTCTGGACCTTGTCTCGCGCCTGAGGCGTCGTGTAGGGCGCGGCCTCAAAGTGGATCGCGTCCAACCCGCATCCCCGTCGCATCATTAAATAGCCTGCGGCCGGTGAATCGATGCCGCCCGACAGCAGCAACAGCACTCGTCCCGAGGTCCCGACCGGCAGCCCGCCGGGCCCGGCCAGCACGTCCAGGTACACAGCCGCGCCTTCTGCCTGGATTCGCACGTGGACCGTGACCTCAGGGTCCTTCATCCGCGCCGGGACCTTGGTCCGCATGTGGATGATACCGCCCAACCGGCGGTTGATGGCGACCGAGTCCAATGGGTATTCCTTGTCCTCCCTGCTGGTCTCGACCCTGAAAGTGGATTTTCCGGCAACGCGTGTGTCGGCGATCTGGACAGCCAGATCCTCCAGCGCGCTGATTTCGCGCGTCATCAGGCGACACGGCGAAAATGACACAACCCCGAACGTCCGGGCCACGGCCGCCGCTACCTCTGGAGATATCTCGAAGAAAGGCAGGTCGGTGCCCTTGGCGTCGGCGTGGACTACCAGGAACATCCCGTGGCGTTCGCGCACGCGCCAGTTGCCGACCGACCGCAATTGGCGTTCCAACGATTCCTTGAGTCGCGCGGTGAACCACTGGCGTCGTCCACCTTTCAAAAACACCTCGGCAAAGCGCACAAGGATCGCGTTTGTTTCCATGAAGATTCCTTTGCGGCCGTCGGCCGGTCAGTGGCGGCGTCGCACCGATGGTGGGAACAGTTCCGATAGCGAGGCTCCGTCATGAATGCACTCGATCGCCCGGGCGAAGAGCGGCGATAGGTCCAGCACTTCGAATCGGTCCTCGTGGCCCTTGATCTTGTCGCGGACGGGCACGGTATCACCCAGGATAATCCGTTCGATAGGCGATGCCAGCAACTGCTCGACTGCATTGCCCGATAGGATTGGGTGTACCGCCGCAGCCATAACTCGCTTGGCCCCTTCCGCTACCAACCTTTCGGCGGCCTCGATCAGCGTACCGCCCGACGCCACCTCGTCGTCGATTAGCAGGCAGGCCTTTCCACGAACGTCGCCGATGACCTGGCGGATGATGGGCTTTTCGCTGTGGTCGGGGCGAAACTTGTCGATGATGGCAACCGGCAGTTTCAGTTCATCCGAGTAGTATCCGAAGGCCTTTGCCGCACCGGCATCGCCCATGACCAGAACGAAGTCCTCCTTCTTTTCCTCCTTGAACAGGACCCGATCGAAGTACTCGAAGAAGATCGGTGCCGCAAGCAACTGGTCCACGGGAATCCGGAAGAAGCCCTGGATCTGAGCCGAGTGCAGGTTCATAGTCAGTACTCGCGC
>CAZHDQ010000403.1:0-3663 GCA_964531595.1 uncultured Anaeromyxobacteraceae bacterium | reverse complement strand
TCGACCCAGGCGGCTTGATGTTACGCGATCCGGCGTTCACCCCGATCGCAGTGATGCTGCTGTTTGCGGCAGGGATTGTGCTGGCGATGCGGTCCCATGACCGCCTGTTCGTCGGCCTGAGTCTTCTGGCCGTTGCGGCGTCGCTGCCCGGCCTCGTCCACTCGACGGCAGGCCTCCAGATGGCCAGTGCGCGTTACCAGTTGCAGTCGATTATTCCGCTGGTTTCCGTTGCAGCCTACGGGCTGGTCATTGGCTCCGAAAAACTGGGCGCCCGTTGGTCGCATCGCGCGTCTGGGTGGGCCACGGCGATTGCCTGGGGCATGATCATCGTGTCGTCCCTTCCACCGCTGGTTCGCGTGAACCGCCCAGTCACGATCGATCGTGAATTCGCCTTCCTGCGCCGGACCCTCCCGCTTTTGCCGCGTGATGCCGTGGTCTATGTTTCCCATCCGGACGGTCGGATCATGGACGTGGCTGGCTTTCGGAGCATGGCCGGCGTCGCCGATTGGGTCGGTCGGAAGGATCTGCGATGGCGACTGTGGGATGAGGCCGCCCAGGCGGGTGATGGGCCCGCATTCTTCTATCGCCAGCCAGCATGCGAACTGCCCGAACACCGGCTTGGCGATGCCCCGCCGGGTACACCCGACTACGAATGCCTGCCCTGTGTCGTGGAGCGCTGCCGCGAGGGGATGTCCCGGTCCCTGCCGGTGCCGGTAGCCGAAGTCACGGTGCCTGCCCGGCCGTTCGGTCCCGAAAACTTCGCCGATCCCCAGGTCACCATCGGCCTATATCCGCTGGCGCCGCCGAATCCTTGAACAGACCGACCGCATGGTAGCGGGGGCGGACTCGGATCCGGGCCGCCTCCCGCGTTGTGCGTGCTAGACTGTCCCTCGTTTGGATGAAGCATCGGGGTGATCATGAGTGGCGCACACGGAGGGCGGCTTCGTTACCGGGCGGCCCGGACGTTTTGTGCGCTTGCATGGATGTGGGCGGTCGTCGCAATCGCTGCGCCGGCTGACGCGCACCCGGGTCCTGTTTCACCCAAGGACGGTTGTCACGAGTGCCGCAAGAACTGTGAACGTTGGGGGATCGCGCCGGGGCGCCACTGCCATCCCGAGCGCCTGCCGTCCAGCGCAAAGGCGAAACGGGCGGAGCCAACCCTGACGAGGCCCGCCGAGGCCCGGCGCCCGGACCCGTTCGAGGACCGTCGGGCCTATGTCGACAAGGTGGTCGATGGCGATACGCTCAAGGTGCGTCTGGATGGGGGGCAACGGGTGACTATTCGGGTGCTCGGGATCGACTGTCCCGAATCCCACGCCAACGCGAAATGCGCCCGCGACGGAAGGCAGGGGCGTAAGGGGTGCGCCGAGCAGGTGCCCATGGGCCTGAAGGCGTCCCGGCGGGCTGCCGCGTTGCTGAAGCACCAGGCCGTGACACTGGAGGGCCCGACCAAGACCGACCTCTACGGGCGCACGCTGGCATATGTGCGACTGTCCGACGGACGCGATTTCGGTGCCGTGATGGTTGGCGAAGGGCTGTGCGAGGATTTCGGCTGGAAGTACCCTCACCCCAGGATGAAGACATACCGGCGCTGATCGCCGCGATTGAGGCAACCCATGGAACGAACGGACGAAGGTACCGTAGACGTGGTTATGGTCGGTGCGGGTATCGTCAGCGCCACCCTTGTAAACATGCTGGCCGAATTGCTGCCCGACCTTTCGATTCGCGTGTTCGAACGGTTGGAAGGGGTCGCGGTTGAAAGCAGTCGTGCGATGAACAACGCGGGAACGGGGCACGCCGCGAACTGCGAACTGAACTACACGCCTCGTCGCGCCGACGGCACGATCGATATCACCAAAGCACTACGGATCAACGAAGAATTCGAGATTTCGCTCCAGTTCTGGGCTCACCTGGTGGAAATCGGCGCGATCCCCGAGCCTCGCGATTTCCTGCGGCCAGTGCCCCACATGAGTTTCGTGCAGGGCGACGATGACGTAGATTTACTGCGGGCGCGCCATGCTGCCTTGTCGGCGCACCCGATGTTTGCGTCGATGGCATACTCCGAGGACCCGGGGCAGATGGCCGAATGGATGCCCCTAATCATGGAAGGCCGGTCGTCCGGTGGTGCTCTGGCGGCAACTCGAGTTACGCGCGGCACAGACATCGATTTTGGTGCGCTGGCGCGACTGCTGTTCGACGGGATGTCCCGTCACGGCGATTTCGAACTGCGACTCAGCCACGAAGTCGTTCGCTTGCACCAAGAGAGCGATGGGCTGTGGTGTGTGACGGCTCGGGACCGGTTGCGGCGGACGATACGGCGGATACGCGCCAGATTCGTGTTTGTGGGCGCAGGGGGTGGTGCGTTACCGCTGCTGCAGAAGGCGGGCCCGCCCGAGGCGCGCGGGTACGGCGGGTTTCCGGTCAGCGGACAATGGCTGGTCTGCAAGAACCCCGATATCATCGCGCGTCACGCTGCCAAGGTCTATGGCAAGGCTGCTCTGGGTGCCCCACCTATGTCTGTGCCGCACTTGGATACGCGTTACTGGCTGGGGCGCCGGTCGCTGCTTTTTGGGCCGTACGCCGGGTTCACCACGAAGTACCTGAAACAAGGGTCGTTTCTGGACCTGCCGCGGTCGATCAGGCTGCACAATCTGTGGCCCATGATCGCGGTCGCGCGGGACAACTTGGACCTGGTGCGCTACCTGTTGGGCCAGGCCACCCAGTCTCCCGAGGAGCGGTTGGAGGCCCTGCGTTTATACTTCCCGGAAGCCCAGGCCCAGGACTGGCAGTTGGAAATCGCTGGGCAACGTGTCCAGATCATCAAGCGTGATCCAAAACGAGGTGGACGACTGGAGTTCGGCACCGAAGTTGTTACTGCTGCTGATGGATCTCTGTCCGCGCTGCTGGGTGCCTCGCCAGGGGCGTCCACCGCGGCCTCGACGATGCTCGACGTTATTTTGCGCTGCTTTTCCGACCGGCTTTCAACTGACGATGCTCGTAGGCGCCTGGCGAAAATAATCCCGTCCCACGGGCGCAGCCTGGCAAAGGATCGCGACCTGCTGAACAGGACCCGTGCCCGCAACGACCGCGTGTTGGGAATTGGATGACGGATTCGCCAAGGCAATGCCCCTGCCCATGTTAATTTGTGGTGGCGGGGGCGGTCGCTTCCCGTTATCATTTCGCCGGTCTCAGGGAGGGTACCAGAATGCGCTATGCTTTTTTGGCGGTGTCTGCGTTGTTCGTCCTGGGGTGTGGCGGCGGCGATTCGAAAGGGGACCTGCGGGTCGGTTTCCCGGACGGCGTCACTGGGATTGATGTCCCAGGTTACCTTGGCGACTTGGCTGGACAGGGCGATGTCGCTCGCGACCCAGGCGATGGGCAGGACCCTGGCCCTGCGTTCGACCCTGGTCCTGCGTTCGATCCGGGCCCTGGGTTTGACCCTGGTCCAGCCTTTGACCCGGGCCCTGGATTCGACCCTGGTCCGGCGTTTGACCCGGGTACACCATCCGATCCTGGCACGAACCCGGATGATGGTGGGGTCGGCGGCTGCGACCCTTGCGGCTATGGCACGATCTCGGGCATCACGTGCGCCCCGAACGTCACAACCGCGATGCCGTTCGTCCATATTTGGATCAACACATACGACTGCGACGGCAGTCCGCT
>CAZHDQ010000402.1:0-3674 GCA_964531595.1 uncultured Anaeromyxobacteraceae bacterium | reverse complement strand
CACCGATCGTCCCCGGTCGCGGGCCCGCCGTCAACCAGGTTTTTGACCACACGCCTTTCGCCGCGTGCAGGGTCACTCGTTGCTAGTGATGCGCCTCGGCGCCCTCCTCTTCGTGTTCAGTCGCCATGAAGATATACACGGTCGCCAGGATGCAAAAGACCAGCGTCTGGACGACGCACACTAGCATGCCAAGTGGCAGTGGGATGATCGGGATCAAGACCCACCCGAAGATACCGACCGTCAGGAACGCGCCGATCGCCGCGTGGTCGCCAAACATGTTGCCGAACAGACGAATGCCCAATGAAACCGGGCGCGCGATATGGCTGATAAGCTCGATCGGCAGCATCAGCAGCATCAATGGCAGTGCGTACCATTTGAAGATCGGCCCGAAGAAGTGTTTGAAATACCCTGGGCCGTTCGCCCGGACGCCGTAGTAGTGCGTTGCAAAGAACACCACGGTGCCCAGCGCGAATGTGGTGTTCAGGTTCGAGGTCGGCGGCAGGAAGCCGGGGATCAATCCCAGCAAGTTCGAAAACAGGATGAACACACCTAGCGACCCGATCAGCGGCAGGAAGTGCAGGGCCTTTTCGCGGCCCAGCAGATCTTCCATCAAACCCAGCAGCGCGTCGGTCAGCAACTGGAAGATCGCCAGCGGGTTGAAGCGACGTTCCGGGAGCATCCCGCCGCGGGCGGCCTTCATTTTCCATGCGGCGTTGACCAGCATCGCGAGCAGCAGCAGGAATACGAATACCGCGAACACGACGTGAGCCACGTCGGTGACGGGCGAGCCTTCGAGGATCGAGTGGCCCAGCTTTGCCGTCACGGCGTGGCGGGCGGATGCGGGCAGCAAGACGTCGGCCAGCGACCAGTGGTGGTTCGCGTCGGTCGCCGCATGTACTGGTTCGCCTGGGCCTTCCGGGGCCGAAGCCCACGCAGTGCCCGCCGAAAGCACCATGACCCCGAACGCGATTGCCCGAATTCTCGTCATGCGTCCCCTCCGTCTGCCGGGGTCGGTCTCATACCTTCAGTTCCAAGTCACGCAGCGCCAAGTAGGATGCCCCGGCGACGATGGCCAAGCCAGCCGTCGACAAACCGGCTGCGAACCATACCACGTTCATGTCCAAGTGGCGCACTGCCAAGTAAACCAGACCAATCATCGCCGCGAACTTCAGTGCCAGCAACACCGCGAAGATCCAGCGCCGCCGACCAGGTCCGATCATTCGGGCGCAGAGCCATGCCAGTCCGACCAGATTCGCGATTCCCAGTCCCGCGCCCGCCATCGTGCCCACGACCGCGCCCGGCCCCCCGGCCGCGAGCACCAGGATCGCCATGACGGCGAACAGTGCCAAGTCCAGGCCGATCACCATCATTACGAAGCGCCGAACCGGCATGACTCAATCCTTCGGCCAGTGGCGTCGGGCGTTTCGCCACAACCCCAGGAAGGCCGCGGCGACGCCAAACACGAAGCCAGTCGCCGTCAACCACGGGGCGGTGTCGAGCCGACCGTCCAGCCACTTGCCACCCAGATAGCCGACGCCCATCGCGATGACCATCTCGATGCCGGCAGACGCCAGGGACAGACCCGCCTTCCAGGTGACTCGATCGTCGGGTTTCGACACTCGCGTCCCTCCGGCCGAGCAGCGATAACGATGTAGCATCGGGGGTTGAAAAAGATCAATGGGAAAGATCACCCCAAATCCACCGTCAAACCGATGACCCTGGATCGTCGGCCGAATCGCGGCGAAGGTGGATTTGGGTCACCCAGAGCATGTCATTCGATCCTCAGGACAGTCTCTTGATCCGGGGTCAGCGTTACCTGGAAGTCCTTTGCTGGGGCGCCTTCCCACTCGACGTGCACGTGGGTCGCGACCGGATCCGGGCGGTTCATCGGGATCGTCAATTCCGAGTTCGTTCGGCCGCGCGGTCGGGCCTCTCGGTTCACGAAAACACGGCCGTTCGGTGGACCGCGGACGATCAGGCGTGCATCGTGATAGGCGATCGAAAGCCGCAAAGGGGCCGTGATGGGGTTGCTTGGGTCCAGCGTGAATTCCTGCTCGACAGGGCGGCACGGTGCGCAACTGGGATGAGTCAACCGGACACGGTGGGCGCCGGGGCTAAGCATCAACCGGTCGACCCGTCCCTCGCCGACGAAGCGGCCATCTACCTCGATCCGGACAGCGGGCGGGTAGGCATGGAACGACACGGGCAATCGCATCTCCCTGGCCTGCAAGGGTTCCCGTAGCGGCCGCGTCGACATGGGCGTAGCCGGCGAAGACGCAGCGTCGGCCCCAAAGATCGCGGCGGGCCGCCGGTCGCGGACGATCGGTGCGATTGCGGCCACCCTCGGGGTTGGGGACTCGAAGAGCGCCGGTGGCACGGACGCCTGGCCCGCCATCCAGCGCACCGCGAGCATGCCAAACCCCGCGACGATAGCAGCGCCGGCGAGTACCCACAGCACCGCGCGCGAAACCCGCCGCCGGCGGATCGCCAAGCGCGTCCGCTGGATCGTCCGCAGGGCCCGGGGATGTCCTGGTACGTGTGCCAACGCCAGGCTCGCCTCGCGGATCGCGGGTGCCTGTCTGCCTGCGGCCAACATCCGGTCCGCCCGGTCCAGCCGTGTCTGGACCAACCGGCTGCGCGCAATGGGGACGTAGCCCTCGGGGTCTTGAAAGAATGCCGCGGCCTCGGCGTCGGCCGGCCCCATAGCAACATCGGCCAAGATGGTGTCGATGGCCTCGGCGAGGTCTGTGGCCGACTGGTAGCGGTCCTCCGGGTCGTGGGCCATCATGCGCCGCAAGACGGCGTAAAGTTCGTCCGGGAAGTCGTGCCGGATCGTCCGGATGTCGGCGTAGCGTCCCTCAGCGATAGCCCGCAGCAGTCCCGAGGGGTTGTCCGCCTGGAATGGGTAGCGCCCGGATGCCAGCAGATACAGCAGCGTCCCAAGCGAGAAGATGTCCGTCCGGGCGTCGAGAGCTTGGCCGTCGACCTGCTCGGGTGACATGTGCGCCGGTGACCCTAGCACCGCCCCCGTCATGGTCAAGTGCTCCATGTCAGTGGCGTGGGCAATGCCGAAATCCATCAGTTTCAAAACGCCGTCGCGGCGGACCATGATGTTTTCGGGCTTGATGTCGCGGTGGACCACTCCGCGCCCGTGCGCATGAGCCAGTGCCCTGGCGACCACCGCGACCACAGCGGCCGCGACCTCAGGCAGCAGGGGGCCGTGGGCCACCAGGAAGTCAGATAGCGCCGACCCGTCGACAAACTCGGTGACGATGAACGCCTGCTCGGCCTGCTCGTCCGACACGTCGTAGACCTCGACGATGTTCGGGTGGCGCAACTTGGCGATCACCATGGCCTCCCGGACGAAGCGCGCGCGCGCCTCCGACCGGTCCAGCAGGTGCGGGTGTAGTACTTTGATCGCGACCGGGCGCTGCAGTACGCGGTCCTCGCCGCGGTACACTGTGGCCATGCCGCCGTGGCCTACCCGTTCGCCTCCCTCGTAACGCCCCAGGTACGTCAGTTTCGATCCCCTCTTCGGTTGCCGGACCCCTGTGTCGTGTGCGAAACCTGTTGCCGACGTGCCGCGTATGTATAGTCAGTCAATGGTGTGAAACATTTTGATTCCGGAATGTTTAGCCAAAAATGCCATGGTGCCGCTTTTGGTTGTTTCGCGC
>CAZHDQ010000401.1:0-3695 GCA_964531595.1 uncultured Anaeromyxobacteraceae bacterium | reverse complement strand
CCGCGGCATGATCAATGATTTCAAGATGTAGAAAATTGTGACGGTGGATCACGGGCAAGTCAATATCCCTAACTTTACAGCACGATTTTGGCGCGTTCGCGGTCCAGTGCGGTGCGGCTTGACGCCGACTCATGCGGGAGGTTTCGGTCCAGCGGCGGTCGCCATCGCCGCGCGTGCCAGTTTCGGCAGGGCCGCCCAGGTCCGCACCACAGCGCAGGTGGCGGCTCCCAGGGCCAGGGACAGCAAGCCGGCCCACAGGAATACGGTGTGCGGATTGTTGCCCGGCACCGCCTCGGCCGCGATGGGCGAAACGAACTGTCCCAGGAACACCGCTGTCGTCAACGCCCCAAGCGCCCGGCCCCGCAACGATGGAGCCACTGCGGTTGTCAGCCAGACGGTCGCGTTCGGTAGGACTATCCCGGCACCGGCCCCTGCCAGGGCCATCCCGCCGAGGGTCGCCCACATGCCACCCAAGGTGCCGATCACCAGATACCCGGCCCCCATCACCGCGAAACTGAGTGCCGCCAGTTGCACGAAGCCCATACGCGCCCGCAGCGCCGCGTAATGCAGCGAGACCGTGGCCGACAGCGCAGCGGCACCGCTGATCACCAACGCGGTTCGGACGGGATCGGCCCCGTGCTGTATGGCCAACAAGTAGGGTACCTGGGCCGGGATCAGGTAGAAGATGACCTGCCCTGCGAAAACCAACCCATACACGCGTGCCAGCGTCGCCCACGGGTGTGGTTCGGGCCATGCTGGCCCCAGGTCGACGCGGGGCAGCGGCGGGTCCCGCAGTGCCGTGAGCGCCGCCGGCAGCACCAGGAGGGCCAGACCGTACACGGCGAACGGCCCGCGCCAGCCCAGACGGGACAGCATCCCGCCAAGCAACAGGAACAGCACTCCCCCGAAGCCCATGAACGCGGCCTGAAGCCCCAGGAAACGGGTTCGTGCGTCCCCCTCGAAGTAGTCGGCGATCAAGGCGGTGCTGGCGGTCATCACGCCTCCAACCGCCACGCCGAGCAGTGCCCGACCGACCAGGACCGCGGGCAGCGAATCCACCCACAGACCGACCGTACCCGCCAGCGCGTATAGGGCCAGCGATCCGACCAGGACCCGCAACCGCCCCAAGCGGTCGGTCAGCAGGCCGGCGACCGGTGCCCACAGTGCAATTCCCAGGGCAGGCAGCGCCAGCACCAAGCGCACCTGCATGTCCACGCCAGGGACGCCGGCGAAGTGTGTGCGAAGCATCGGCAGGATAGGCGCCAGGCCTGCGCTGGCCATGACCGTCAGCATCGCCGCCGCCAGCAGTGTGGCGTTGCGCATGCGCGCCCGGACCGGGCGCATTGTCGGATCGGGCGGCAGCATGGTGGGGTTCCGTCCGAGGGTGCCCCGTCCGGTTTCGGGGCGAAAGAAGGGTGGCAACGTCCGCCCGGGATGTCAATCGACGGGCGTTGGTCTGGACAACCTCCTGCGCGTCCGACACACTCGGCCATTGCTGGAAGTGCGGCACCGACCGAAAGGGGAAAGCAGCGCATGAACCTTTGGCTTGCCTACGAACACGGCCTGCGGATGGCCCGGGTAACGGATCGGCCGAACCGGTTCGTTTTGGAAGCGGTCCTGGATGATGGCACGCCCACTCGGGTCCACCTGGCCGATCCCGGTCGCTTGACCGAACTTGGCAAGCGCGGATGGGACTTGCTGGTCCAGGGACCTTGGCCGGCCCCGCGTCTGCCTTGGCGAGCCGTGGCCGCCCGCGTTGACGACGACTGGGTCAGTCTGCGGCCCACGGACGCCAATATCCTGGCAAGGCGGCTGATCGAGGCCGGGATGGTCCCAGAATTGGCAGGAGGCGTGCTGCGAGCCGAGGCGCCGATGGGTCGGGACCGCTTCGATTTCGCCTGGCATGTGCCTGGGGCCGAACGTAAGGCGTTGATCGAGGTCAAATCCGCCGGCTTGGTCCTGGACGGGGTCGCGCTGTTTCCCGACGCTGTCAGCGCCCGTGCGTCCCGACATCTGGAACACCTGGTGGAGTGGGCGCGGGAGGGATGGGAACCCTGGGTGGTCTTTGCCTGCCAGCGGGCGGCGGCCCAGGTCTTTAGGCCGGCTGCTACAATCGATCCGACGTTTGCGCGAACACTTCGGCGGGCCCTGGACCAGGGCGTTCAGGCCCGGGCCTTCCGATTTCGGGTGACGCCAGAAGGGGTCGGCGAACCCCTGGAAATCCCAATGGAAGTCGATTAGGCGGCGCGGCGCCGGCCCGGATACTTGCGGATCGGCAGCAGGTTTGCGTTCAAAAGCCCTGGCCTGTCGGCGCGGTGCATTGGGAAACTATCGAAAATATAGACGATTTTCCCAGAGGCATCGCCTTCTGGCCTGGAATTCAGGATCATGATGTCCCGCATCTCGAAACGAAATGGGGATCATATGTCGTGCGCCGTACTTGCCTTCCTGGCCGTCTTGGGGCTTGCCTTCACTGGATGCGAAGCCGGTGACACCTGGGAACCAGACGCGTTAACCGATCCCGGGGCGTCGGACCTGGCATCCGAGGCGACCACCGATGTCGTTGCGTTCGAAGACCCAGGCACGTCCGATATCATGGACGCAGCGGACGTGGTGCCCATGCTGCTGCAATGCGTGACTGCGCGTCTGGCGGACACCCATCTTCCGGTCGTCGTGCGACTCGCGATCCGTGCGGCGGGGCAGGGCTACGCTTTGCGCAGTGAGCGCGGGTTCCAGCATGTCATCACTGGTCCGATGGAAGTCGAACCGGACCCGCAGGACTGGACTGCCGACGGCACGTCCTCGGACGCGGCCTGGGACCTGTCCTGGGAGGGGGGCGGCTTGCATGTAGCGCGCGGTGACGCTGGTCCCGTTCTGGCTGGCACGTTTCGCTTGGGGGACCCGGTCGACCACGAAATCGCCTGCTGGGTCCCCGGCGCTCAACCGCCCTACCGATACGACGCCGAGCGTGGCCGGTGCGTTGACGGCGATGGAACGGACGCGCTTGGTGGCGTGCCCCTGGCGTTTGTTTCCGAAACTGGCCTGGGCCAGTGTGCTGTTTTATCGAATGTCCCCCTTCAGGACGAGGATCTTTACTACCCTCAGCTTGCCGACTGGGATCTTCGGGGCGCCGACCTGTCTGGGGCGTCGCTGCATTTCGCGGACCTCATCGACGCGCGCTTGGAGGGGGCAGATCTGACGAACCTCGATTACGGGTACGCGAACGTTACCGGGACCGTCGACGGCTTCACGACCCTGCCGCCCCTGTCGCCAGCGGGTGGATGCACGCTGGATGGCGCCAGGTTGACCTGCCGGAAGTAACCAAGGAGGTCCCCATGAACTGGTTCCTGGCCGCTTTGAAGAAGTACGTTGTGTTCGATGGCCGGTCCCAAAGGGCTGAATACTGGTACTTTGCCTTGTTTACGCACTGATCAGCATCGCTGCCAAGGTCGTGGACGGGATGATAGGCACGCCGCTGGATAAAAACGGGACGATCCAAGTCTTGGCAATGCTGGGCCTGATCCTACCGGGCCTAGCGGTTTCCATCCGTCGTTTGCACGACACCAACCGCAGTGGCTGGTGGCTGCTGGCGGTCTTGATCCCCATCGTTGGCGGGATCATGCTGATCGTGTTCTACGCAACCGACGGCGACCTGGGCGACAACCGGTTCGGGCCGGATCCGAAGGCGCCTGCGC
>CAZHDQ010000400.1:0-3703 GCA_964531595.1 uncultured Anaeromyxobacteraceae bacterium | reverse complement strand
CGCCCGCACCGTTGCTGCCGACGACCGGGTTGGTCTGGAGCGCCTGTGCCGTTACTGTCGGCACACCTTCAAAAACGTATCAATCTGGACATGAGGGTCGATAGTTGTATGCCCAGCGGCAGCGCCTGGGGTTGACGGCGAGTAGTCGAGGCGGTTAGAGCAAGCACGGCCATGGGATGGGCGGGGGCCCGGGTGTAGTGAGCATCCGAGCCCCCGCACTCGCACACGGGACCACGCGGAGACGGTGAGGTCTACGCGGGGCTCAGCAGGCCCCCGATACCTGCCACATCCGAGTGATCCTGTAAAGCGCGAGCACGTCCCTGCCGGGGGTGTGTGGAGGCGCTGAGGCATGGACGCTGCCCGCGATGCGGGCGGAGTTTCTACGTTTGCGAGTCTTGCTGGCGGGGCCAGGTTTACTGCTCCGTCGACTGCAGCGAGGCAGCGCGAAAGCGCGGGGTGGATCAGGCTCGGCGGCGGTATGCCGGGAGTGCCCGAGGTCGTCAGATGCACTGCCACCGGCAAAACCGCTACCGTCGTCGTCAGGCTGCCCTCCGGAAAATAAATGTGACGGATCATGGTTCCATTCCCCCGATTGGAGGGGCCATGCTCGCGCTCGCGCAGGGTCCGTCTGCGGCCATGGTGGTCGCATGCGAGGTCCTCGCGGTGGAGGGCGAGCATGAACGAAATCCATGCGGTACTGGAGGTGAGGAAACGGGAGGTACTGATCCGGGCGTGGCAGTGGCCGGAGCCTCGGGAGGTGCTGCGGGCGTACCTGACGACGTCGCCGTCGCACCCGCGGGCGCCGATGGAGCTGCTGGAGGCGTTGGCGCGGTGGCAGGGGCGTCAGGTCCGCGCTGCTGTTGTTGTGGGCAGGTCGGATGGGTCCTGTCTCGGCCGTCTCTTCCCGGACCTTTTCGAGCCCGAGCCGACGGCCCTGGTAGACGTGTCCTTCGTCGAGCACCGGCCGTGCGGGGCGGGCGTGGGAAGGCGTCCACCAGCGCCGTTGGCCTGGTCGGTCCGTCAGGCTGAACTGCCGTTTGCGGCGGGAGGTGGGCGATGATCGACGCCGACCTTCGGGCGCGCATCAGACGCATGCACTACGTCGAACACTGGAAACGGGGCACCATCGCGACGCAACTCGGGGTGCATTTTGACACGGTGGTGCTGGCGCTTGATCTGAAGCACCAGCCGTCGCCACGCAAGGGCCAGCTTGGCCCCAGTGCTGTAGATCCGTACGTGCCATTTCTGAAAGACACGCTGAAGCAGTACCCAAATCTGGTCGCTACCCGGTTGACCGAGATGATCCGCGAGCGGGGCTATGCGGGGTCGGCGGTGCAGGTGCGCCGCCGGATCGTGCAATTGGATCTGCGGCCCGCGCCGAAGCACGAGGCGTTTTTCCGGCTCAACGTTTTGCCGGGCGAATATGGACAAGCGGACTGGGGGTATTTCGGTCGGATCCCGGTCGAGGGGGGAGAACGGCGGCTGTACGCCTTTGTGATGACGCTGTCGTGGTCGCGGGCGATCTACGTGGAATTCTTCACCGACGACAAAATGGAGAGCTTTTTCTGCGGCTTCGTACATGCGGTGGAGGCGTTTAGCGGGTCGCCTCGGGTGTTGCTGGTCGACAACCTGAAGTCGGTGGTGCTGGAACGGGTCGGCGACCTGATCCACTTCCACCCACGGGCGCTGGAACTTTTCGGGCACTACATGACCTGGGCGCAGCCGTGCGCGGTGGCGCGGGGAAACGAGAAGGGGAAGGTCGAGCGGACGATCCGTTACCTGCGCACGTCCTTCTGGCCTGCCCGGCGTTTCCGGGATCTGGACGACCTGAACCGCCAGGTACAAGCGTGGGTCGAAACGGTCGCGCACCAGCGAAACGTGCCCGAGGATCCTGAGCATCGGAGGGTGGCAACTGCGTTGGATGAGGAACGCCCGCGCCTGGTGCCGCTCCCAGCGCATCCCTTCGAGACTGACCGGGTCATCCCGATCAAGATCCGCAAGCAGCCCTATGTGAATTTTGACGGCAACCTCTACTCGGTCCCGCACGGTCTCGTCGGGCGTCAGGCCACGCTGGCCGTGTCACGGCAGACCGTACGTGTGCTGGACGGGCTCGCGGAGGCCGCGCGACACAATCGGTCGTACGGACTGCGACAGGTCATTGAGGACCCGGCGCACCTTGCGGGCTTGGCCGAGTACAAGCGTAACGCCACTGAACTGCGCGGTCGAGACCGGCTCTCGGCGGCCGTGCCGCGCTCGCATGACCTGCTCGATTTCCTGGCGCGGGGTGGCGAGAATCTCGGGTCCGCGACTCACCGCCTGCTGCAACTACTCGACGATCACGGGCCCGTCGCGCTGGGTACGGTCCTTGACGACGTGCTGGGCTCCGGGCATCCGAGTGTCGGCTCGGTCGCCTACCTGCTGGACAGGCGCAGACGGGACGAGGGGCGTAGGCTCGATGCCCCGGTGCACGTCCCGAACCGGCCGGACCTGACTGACCTGCGCGTCGATTATCCGTCACTGGAGGCCTACGATGAACTGTAAGCGCCCACCCGGCCCGCCGCGAAGACTTTTACCCGGCGAGGGAACATTTGCCGACCAGGTCGCGGCCGTCGGCCTGCCCTACCTGTCCGAGCATCTCCAGGACTTCGTGGCTCGTGCCACGAAGGAACGCTTCACACCATTGCAGACCGTCGAGGAACTGGTCCGGCTTGAAGCCACGGAACTTTCGTCCCGCAGCATGGACAGCCGTATGGCGCGTGCCCAACTTGGCCGCTTCAAGCCCATGGCCGACTTCGACTGGGAATGGCCGAAGTCCATCGACCGGCCCCTAGTCGAGAGCCTCTTCGACCTGTCCTTCCTGCGCGAGGTCAAGAACATCGTCGTCGTCGGGACGCAGGGCCTCGGCAAGTCCATGATCGGCAAGAATCTGGCCTACGCCGCGCTCCAGAAGGGCTACTCCGCGCTGTACGCTCCCGCCTCGAAGATCATCGCCGACATCGGCGGCCAGGAGACTGCCTTTCTGCGTGAACGACGCTTCCGCCACTACTGTCGCCCGGCACTTTTGCTGATCGACGAACTCGGATATTTGGCCTATGACAACGCCACAGCAGACATCCTTTTCCAACTCATCAACCGCAGGTACGAGGTCAAACCCATCGTCTTGACGACCAATCTCGCATTTCGAGACTGGAGAGCCGTCTTCCCCAACGCAGCGTCCGCCTCCGCGCTCATCGACCGCCTTACGCACCACTCCCACATCGTCGCCATCAAGGGCGACTCGTACCGCAAGCACGAGGCCAAGCAGGAACGCCAAGGCCGACCAGACGACCAGGACGAGTAGTAGCCGCAAAGGGCGCGAGCGTCGGCTGCCGCCGACCCTCACACATTGCCGACCACCACGTCCAGATTTCTACAGATTACGGCGAGCGACAACAGCCGTTACGGCCTGCGGGCCCCCTTTTCCCTGGACCGCCTATCCCTGGATCCTGACGGGCGGGTTCGCTACCGACTGCACCGGCCCTGGCCCACGCCCGAAGGCAGGACCGAGATCGTGTTGGAGCCCCTCGCCTTCCTGCGGCGTCTGGCCGCCCTGCTGCCCGCGCCCTACCAAAACATGGTTCGGTATTATGCGGAGTCCTTGATTATGCGGAGTCATCATTCCCGATCTCAATGAGACGCTCCACTGCAGGGTAGAACGCTCCGC
>CAZHDQ010000399.1:0-3711 GCA_964531595.1 uncultured Anaeromyxobacteraceae bacterium | reverse complement strand
GTTGGCGTATTCGGTCCAGGAATTTCTTTGCCCGGTCCCGTCGCCCAGGCTAACATCAGTTCGCAACGCAGGAGGGACCATGGACGATACTGAACGGCCTAGCGCGGAACCGGATTCTGGCCAGCGCCGCGGCATGGACGGTATGATCTTCGACATCGCTCGAAAGGCTGTGGCGAGTTCGGTGAAATCACTGCTGTCCAGTGAAGAGGGGTTGCGCGCCTTGATCGGTGCGATAGTCCCTAAGGAGATCGGGCAGTACGTCAGCCGCGAATTGGCCGCATTTCGCAGCGGCTTCCTGGAGGCCATCACCGGCGAGATTTCGCGGTTCCTGGACCGGATCGACCCGGCTGCCGAGATCCAGAAGGTCGTCGACGGCTTGGAATTCGACATCCACGTCAAGATGGGAGTGTCACGGCGAAAGCCCCCCTCGGAGTCTCCGGTGGATGGTTCCGAATCGGCCCCACCCGCCAGACCCGCTCGGAAGGCCACGACTCGCAAACCTCGCAAGCCGGCATGACCTTTCCCGGGTAATTCGGGATGTTAACTACCGCCCCGCGATCGTGCCCACGACGTGTTGATCCGGCGCGCTGGGATGGATCGCCAGGAGCCAACCGCAAGCCTGCGCGCCCCCAATCTGATGGGTTAGTGCCAAGTAGGCCGCGACGACGGTTGGTGCCCGGTTGATCCCCACATGGCAGTGTACATAGACGACTCGTCCTCGTTGCCGCAGATCCTGCAACGTGCGGACCGCAGTCGGTACGTTGCTCGACATGGATCGCGGGTCGAAATCGCGGATTGGGACGCGCACCAGGGATAGGCCGTTACTGGATGCCATCGTCGCCGCTTCGTCGGGGGGGATGCCGCAGGCGCGGGCCTCGTCTTCGGTCTGGAGGGTCAGGATATCTTGGATCCCCAGACGAGCCAGTTCGCAGTAGTCCGCTTCACGTCGCGGGGCTGGGCCAACCCATACCCCGTCGTCGATCATGTCAATCGTCAATTCCATGCAGCGCATTCTACCTGGGTCCGCCGTTTCGGAAAAACAGAAATGACGTTGCGCCCCGCTATCCCCGAACTGGCGCTGTTTAGGAGGGTTTATTCTTGACACACCCGGAACCTTTCCGGACAATCCGCCCGAAAGCGACGGGACGGTTCCCGCCGCGAGAATCGTCGAACGGGAGGTTACTTCCATGGCAATGAAGATCACTGACGACTGCGTGGCCTGCGGCGCTTGCGTGGACGCTTGCGATATCAACTTCGCGATCAGCGAAGGGGATCCTATTTACGTCGTCGATCCCGCTTTATGCACTGAATGTGCCGAGGCCGGTGGCGAGCCCAAGTGCGTTCCGATGTGCGCTGTCGAGGCGATCGTCAAGGCGTAGCTACGGGACTTTCGCGGTTCTTGTCGTTGCTGCTTGCCTTCTTGCGCCCCGTGCGGGGGGATGATACCGTCCCCCCGTACCCCTCGGAGGCGCTACAATGTCCAGAACTACCGTCGTTTCCCTGGTGATGGCCATTCTGCTTGTCGTACCTGGCTGTCGGATGGTCAAGATGAAGCTGGGTCTGGGCGAATCGATCACGAATCCCGATCCAGGTACGCCGGAACGGGTCATTCAGCAGGTTCTTAAGGCCGCCCTGAACCCCGACAAGGATGCGGGCTGGGAAGCCTTCGAGGCACTGCTGCACAGCGAGGAAACTTCGTCGAACCTCGCGCTGCAGGAATGGAGCGAGACCAAGTTCGACACCATCCGCCGCAAGGCCGCCTTCCTGGTCAAGGATCAGAAAACGGTGGCATATCAGATGATGGATTTCCGCGAAGACGACAAAGGCGTGCAGATCTTCGTCAAGAGCAGCGCGTCCGAGATGCCCACCCCCTGTCGCCTGAGGCCCGACCCGGCCGCCGGTGGCGCGTGGCGCGTGTTCAACGCCTGCTTCTAGTGTCGGTCAGTTGCTGGAAGTCGCATTGCAGTTATCGGATCTCCATGAAGCGTCTGGCTGGGTGTAACCGGTCGTTTCGCCTTGACACCCCGCGTTGATGCGCCATCATCGCAGCGCGCCGGTCGCGTGGGTGGCTGGCCCTACCATTGCACAGGGGAACCCGATGGCTGAGCTTCCACTGGGCGGGGGCAACAAGAAGGTTCCTGCCGGTGCGGTATCGTCGCCGCACGTCGATCCTGGCACGCGGACGATGATCGCTTATTCGGCTGGCAACCTGCCGGTCGGCATGCTGCTGCTTGTCGCGTCCACGTGGCTGATGCGGCTGTACTGCCCGTCGGTGGACGAGGTCGGGCGTATCACGTTGGTCGACCCGAAGGTCTTCGGGATCGTAGCCGCACTAGTGATGATCATCGCCGCGTTCACGGACGTCTTGATCGGGTACTGGTCGGACCACCATCGGGGGCCGCACGGGCGCCGCCAGCCGTACATGCGCTGGGGACTGCCTTTCCTGGCACTGTCGTTCATGCTGCTGTGGTTTCCTCCTGGCGCCGAACGGTCGGTCACCAATATCGTGTGGCTGACAGCGATGCTGGGTACTTTGCACGTATCGTTCACTGTGGTCTTCAACCCTTACCTGGCGCTGATGCCCGAGGTTTGGCGCAGCGATGCTGGTCGCGTGCGGGTTTCGGCGTGGATGGCCGGTTTCAACGCCCTGGCGCAGGTTTTCGCGTTCGTGGGCTTTGGCTTCGCGATTGATGCGATGATGGAGAGCGGGGCCGACATCCTGGGCTTCCACGTGCCGGACGGGTTCAAGGTGGCCGCGGTTGGCGGCGCGGTCCTGACGCTTGCGTGCATGGTGCCTGTACTGTTCGGCGTCCGCGAGACCCCGCATACCGATGACAAGAACGTGCCGTTCGGGCTGTTCAAGGCGGCGTGGGAGACGCTGAAGAATCCCGCATTTCTGCCGTACATCATCAGCGGTTCGATGCTTTATGCGGCGCAGTTCATGATCGTGGCGGCCCTGCCGTTCCTGGTCGTAACCAAGGTAGTCGCGGATCCGAAGGAGGGCGACCTGCTGGCATCCCTGCTGCTGCTGGGACTGGTGGTTGTGTCGTCGCTGCTGCTGCCGGTGGTGGATTGGGTTGCGGCGCACGTGCGCAAGACCCACCTGTACATGAGCAGCCTGGTGCTGTTTGCGGTCATGGTCCCGCTGGCGACTCTGGCAGGCAGCATCCCGGGCGTCCCGCCGATGGTGCACCTGATCGTGGTGCTCTTTATCCTGGCACCGGCGCTGGCGATTGGCTTTGTGATCCCTCGCGCCATCCTGGCGGACGTCATGGACCACGACACCGAACGGACCGGCTACCGCCGCGAGGCTATGTACAACGGCATGGAGGGGCTGACCCAGAAGATCGCGGGCGGCCTGGCGATGGCTTTCCAGGGCTTGCTATTCGCGGAGTTCGGCTTCTCTAAGGCACAACCTCTTGGGATCATTCTTACTGGCGCGGTGGCCGGCGTGCTGGCGCTCATCGGAATCTTGGCCTTCCTGAAGTATCCGTTGAAGAAGTGACCCGTCGGGCCAGCGGTCTGACGCCGTACCCGTGCCCCGCCGCCTCTCTTGTCACAATGCAACGCTTTTAGTTCCGTGATTCCCTGTCAGATTTTGCAAGTCGAATCAATCGTTGACGTGCGTGTCCGTGGGAATCACCACTTGTGTGACGGGTTCCGGGGCAAGGGGGGCCGGGGCCACGCCGGTGCCCCCGCACCCGACTGGGG
>CAZHDQ010000398.1:0-3740 GCA_964531595.1 uncultured Anaeromyxobacteraceae bacterium | reverse complement strand
GCACCTACGGCGGCACCGTATGTGGACCGACCTTCGCGCACATTGCCGAACGCATTGACCACCGCCAACGCCGAAACCTCCAAGCCGTCAGGCCATCGCACGGTGGCCACGCCGACGCCGCCCCACATCGCGCGCTCCAGACCCAGCAACTTGCCGACCGTACAGCCCGAACCCGCACCAACGCGCCCCTCCCGGTCGTCCCCGCGGCGCGCGTCCCGAGCCGCAGCCGCGCCCATCGCCTGGTCGGGGCGGATAGCGCCGAGGAACAGGTCAAACACAGCAGCCGTAGGCACCGCCGGCACGACCATCCGGCCGACCGGGGTTCCCCGGCCATCGGCCTCCAGCACCCGCAATACGCCGCCAGCCGCGTCCAAACCGTAGGCACTGCCCCCGGTTACCAAAAACGCGTCCGCCACCGTCACCGAGTGGCCGGCAAACACCGCAGCCACCTGTCGTAGCGATGACGCACCCCCGCCCACGTGGACGGCGTAGCGCGCCGGACGGTCCATCACGACGACGGTGCAACCGGTCCCCTGGTCCGCGCCCCCTGAATGGCCCACGCGGCCCCCTGGACAGGCGAAGATCCCTTCGAGAATGACCGAACGTGTGGGGTCTACTTCCATGCGCGAAAGGATAGCACGGGACTTCGCCAGAGGCCGACCGGACGCCCGTTTGTCAAAATCCCGCCTCGGCTAGTTGGCGGAACAGGTCGCGCACATGTTCGTCGGGTTCGGCGGGAAGCGTGGGCATCAGGCGGGCGTAAAGGTTGCCGTTGCGACCGTTTGGCCTCTGGACACCCAGGCCAGGCAGCCGGACTTGCGCGCCTGCCTGAGTCCCTGCCTTGATCTTGACCCGTTTGGGCCCTGACAGCGTGGGCACCTCGACGGAGCCGCCCAAAACCATGACCGATGGTGCCACCCGGACGTCGCAGCGCAGGTCGTCGCCCTCCCGCGAAAAAATCGGATCGGGATCCACCACCACCGTCAGATACAGGTTGCCCCGCGGTCCGCCGAACGGTGAGGCCTGCCCCTTGCCGCGCACCCGCATCTTCTTGCCCGACGCTATGCCGGCCGGGATTCGGACCGAAACCTGCTCCCAGCCTCCTTCCGGCGAAGGTACCGACACCACGCGTTCGCCACCACGAATCGACTCGAAAAAGCTGATGTGTAAGTCCGCCGCCGCATCGCCCCCTGGTCGACCAGTCGCGCCGCCACCCCAGGCACCGCCAGTCCCACGGCCCCCACGTGCACCGCCGGCGCCCCGGCCGAACAACGCGTCGAACACGCTGCCGCCGCCACCGCCCATCCGGCCCCCCAGCTCCTCGAAGATGGCGTTGAAGTCGAAGCCGCTAAAGATGTCCTCCCGGCTGAAGCGCTGCCCGAACCCTTCGGCACCGAATGTATCGTACTGCTTGCGTTTTTCTGGATTGGACAGCACGGCGTAGGCCTCATTTATCGCCTTGAAGCGTTCCTCTGCGGCCTTGTCTCCGGCATTGCGGTCCGGGTGGTACTGCATCGCCAGTTTGCGAAACGCCTTCTTCAGTTCATCGGCGGACGCGCCGCGCGCGACCCCGAGTGTTTTGTAATAGTCCTTCGCAGCCATGATCGCCCTCGAATTACCCGCGGCAGATCATAGATTCGACTGGCCTAGTTGGAAAGGGCCTATCCTCGTTCGGCTCGGTCCGCGACAGACAGCGGATTTTAGTCGCCAGACAGGCGGGGAACGCTGTTATGTTGACAGTCGGGGTCCGAAGATGATAGCGGTGCCGGCATGAAGGAAGCACGCACACTCCTGAACGTCTTGTCTACCCGCCCGACGCTTCTGCTCGCCGCGGTGGCGATGCTTGGGATGGCGATCCTGGCACTTGATGTGCCCCAGGGCCCACCTGACCGGGAGATCGTCGCAGCCTGGCCGGTCGCCACTGGCGGCTACATCGTCGCCTTCGGGATGAACCACCTCGCGCGCAGCCCCTTCTTGTGGGGGGCGCTCCTCTTGGCGGGACTCCATCTGGTCGCCCGGCGGGTTCGCAACCCGAAAAGCCCACACCGGCTTGGGGTACCGGAGGCCATCCTGGCATTGCTGTTGCTGGCGGCACTGGCCATCACCGCAGCCACCGTGCAACCCCTGGACCAACCGGATCGGACGCGCCTGCGTGTTCAGATGGCCGGGGCAGACGGCCGCCAGACGGCGCAGATCGTCGAGGAGGGGGCAGCCTATCGCCTTTCGGCAACTGACGGCGACCGGACTCTGCTCTTTGGCAGCGCGTCCACAGGCCCCTACGCGGTCGAGTCGCGCCCAAACGGTGCACTGCGCATCCACCTGCCGATGCAAGAATCCCCGGGTACGAAGCCCGACCTGCAGGTCTTTGCCCGCCGCCCCCTCGCACACCCGGCCCCTGAGCGCCCTGCCCAGGCACCCTGGGGCGTCCTCCTGACCACGCTGATGATGGTCGTCGCGGCGTCATGGCTGCTGGTGCTCGCGACCCGAAACCTGCTGCGCACACCGCCAGGCGAGCGGACCGGTCCCCTGATCGGCCTGGTTTTGATCGGACTGTTCGTGCTGGCGAACCCTTGGTCGGGACCGGGAACCGGCATGTTCCCTCTGGGCGCCGGGACGGCCGGTGGGTCGGTCTTGCACCGGTTGGTCGTTCAGGGGAACGCGGATGTAGCCCCTTGGACCGCGGTCTTGCCCGCTCAAATCCACTTGGAATCGTTTCGAATCATGGCACGTATCGCTGCCGCGCTGGGGGTCTTGACCGTACTGGTCCTGGGTATTTCGACAAGACGACAGGCACGGCTCCCCCTTCCTTCAAAGACCCTGGTGCTGGCCACAGGGCTGGTGTTTTCGCTGGCTGGCCTGATCCTGCTGGCCCACGGCCTGCTGCGGATACCACTGCCGGTTGCGGCGGACGAATTGGCACGAAACTTCGCCACCGACCTCCTGCCGCGGATTCCAGCCCGTCTGTCCGTCCTGTCCGCGACATTGACCCATGGCGGTCCGTACACGATGACGCCGTGGTCCGGCCTGCTACCCGGCCTGGGCCTGGCGGGTTTCGGGGTCACTCTGGCGGCACTAGGCCACGCCCGCACCCCTACCCGAAAATCAGCGTCCCCACAGCGTCCGGCCTTGCTCGCCCTGGTGGTCGCCGCCCTCCTTCGGGCGGCCGTCGCGTGGTGGTTTCCAGGGTCACTCGCCAGCCCAGCCGCCGCGGCACCCGTCGCCCTGGTGGTCGCCTGCTTGGGGCTTTTGGCCCTGGCGGCCGACGACCCTCGCACCGGTACCGATCGCGGCCTCGGGTTGGTGACATTCGCTGCTGCGGCCCTACCCTTCGTCTTGTTGCCTTGACCGGGTCACGGACTGACGCATACCACCGCACCGCGCAATTTTCACCGCATCCTGCCCAAATTCCTTATAATCCGACCGGACCCAGTTGAGGTCGGTTCGGGATGCGCAGGTTCGTGTACATAGCATCGTGTTTGGTCGTGGCCATGGCTGCCTGCGAAGGTTCCTGGGACGGTTCCGACATCTTGCTGCCTGACGCTAGCTTCGATCTGGTGCTGCTGCCAGACGCTGTGCTGATCGAGGAGTTAGGGCTTCGAGCCGATGCAGCGAGTGGCGATTTTGGCGGCAATGACAATGGCCTGATGCAGGATCTGACCGCAAGCGACGCCCAGGTCCCGGTTGATGCCGAATCGCCCAATGATGGGAAAACCGGCCCCGATACCCACATAGACACCATA
>CAZHDQ010000397.1:0-3742 GCA_964531595.1 uncultured Anaeromyxobacteraceae bacterium | reverse complement strand
GCCCGCCGGCGGCTTCTACGTGACCCCGCGCGTGGGCACGATTTCTCCCTGGTCGTCCAAGGCCACGGATATTTTCCACAATTGCGGGCTGATGTCGGTGCGACGAGTCGAGCGTGGAGTGCGGTTCCGGCTGCGCGCAGCCGACGGGAGCGCCATCGGTGCGGCGTCGCTGGGGGCGGCCGCGCAGGTGCTGCATGACCGGATGACCGAAGGTGTCCTAGTCGATTTGGACGGTTTCTTCGCGCAGCAGCCACCGGCGCCGGGGCAGACGTTCGACGTCCTGGGGCGCGGGGGTGCAGCATTGCACGAGGCCAATCGGACGATGGGGTTGGCGCTGTCCGACGACGAGGTGGCTTACCTGCTGGACGCGTACGTTCGCGCGGGCCGCAACCCGACAGACACCGAATTGGTGATGTTCGGGCAGGTCAATTCGGAGCACTGCCGCCACAAGATTTTCAATGCCGACTGGCAAATCGACGGGCAACCCCAAGATTGGTCGCTGTTCGGAATGATTAAGCACACGCACGCGTGCCACCCGGAAGGGACACTGGTCGCCTACAAGGACAATTCCGGCGTCGCCGAGGGCGTGCATGCGCTGGCGTTCGACGCCGATCCGACCACGCACGCCTACGAGTTCCGGCCGGACCAGATCGACCTGATCATGAAGGTCGAAACTCACAACCACCCCACGGCGATATCTCCGTTTCCGGGCGCGGCGACGGGCGTTGGCGGCGAAATCCGCGACGAGGCGGCCACCGGCACCGGCTCCAAGACCAAGGCCGGCCTCTGCGGCTTCGTAGTGTCGAACCTGCGGGTTCCGGGCCATGTCCAGCCGTGGGAGGGCGACGTGCCCGAACACCCGCGCCGGCTTGCGACACCGCTGGCGATCATGCTGGAGGGCCCGATAGGCGGGGCTTCATTCGGCAACGAGTTTGGCCGCCCACAGTTGTGCGGGTTCTTTCGCACTTACGAGGAAAACGTGGTGGGTCGCTATCGCGGCTACCACAAGCCGATCATGCTGGCAGGCGGAATGGGCGGGATTCGGCGGGCCCACGTCTACAAGCGGGAACTGGTGCCTGGCGCCCTGATCGTGCAACTAGGCGGGCCGGCGATGCGCATCGGCCTGGGTGGCGGCGCGGCTTCGTCGATGGCCACCGGGACAAACGACGAGGCGCTGGATTTCGATTCGGTGCAGCGCGGTAATGCCGAGGTCGAGCGGCGCTGCCAGGAGGTCATCGACGCGTGCGTCGCGATGGGCGACGACAACCCGATCCTCAGCATCCACGACGTCGGCGCGGGCGGGCTGTCGAACGCCTGCCCCGAACTGGTGGAAGCCACCGGTGCCGTATTCGAACTGCGCGACGTGCCCAACGAGGAGCCGTCGATGAATCCTATGGAGGTCTGGTGCTGCGAGGCCCAGGAGCGCTACGTACTGGCGATTCTGCCCCAAGACCGCGACCGTTTCGAGGCGGTCTGTCGCCGCGAACGCTGCCCCGTGGCGTTCGTCGGGACCGCGACCGGCGACGGGCGACTGGTGCTGGACGACCGCCATTTTGGCAACCGACCGATCGACATGGACATCGCGGTGCTGCTGGGCAACCCCCCGAAGATGCTACGCGACGTGACGCGTGACCCGACCCGGCCGCCGCCGCTGGACTTGTCGGTGGTGCCAGACGCGTCGGCGGCATTGTCGCGGGTGCTGAACCTGCCGGCGGTGGCCGACAAGACGTTCCTGATCACGATTACCGACCGTTCGGTCACCGGGTTGGTCCACCGCGACCAGATGGTCGGCCCCTTCCAGATTCCAGTCGCGGACTGTGCGGTCACTGCCACCGGCTACCAGGCGACGACCGGCGAGGCGATGGCGACGGGCGAGCGGACGCCGATTGCGGTCATCAACGGGCCGGCGTCAGGTCGGATGGCGGTTGGCGAGGCGCTGACCAACCTGGCCTGCGCCGACGTGGGGGACATCGGGCAGGTCAAGTTGTCGGCAAATTGGATGTGCGCGTGCGGTGAGCCCGGCGAGGATGCTGCGCTGTTCGATACGGTAGCGGCGGTCGGGCTGGACCTGTGTCCGGCGCTGGGCGTGTCGATCCCCGTGGGCAAGGATTCGCTGTCGATGCGGACCGTGTGGCAGGACACGGCGGGCACCTCGCACCGCCAGACTGCGCCGTTGAGTCTGATCGTCAGCGCGTTCGCTCCGGTGCGCGACGTGCGCAGGACGGTGACGCCAGACCTCAAGCCCGGGGAGTCATTCTTGCTGCTAGTGGACCTGGGCGCAGGCAAGAACCGGCTGGGTGGAAGCGCGCTGGCCCAGGTGTACAACCAGGTCGGCGACGAGCCGCCGGATCTGGACGACCCCGGACGATTCCGAGCGTTTTTCGCGGCTATGCGAGAACTGGTAGCGCGTGGCCTGCTGCGGGCGTACCACGACCGGTCCGACGGTGGTGCGGTCGTGACGCTGGCCGAGATGGCGATGGCTGGGGGGCGCGGTCTGGTGGTCGATCTCCCAGGTGACCCCAACGCGCCGCTGGGGCCGTTGTTTTCCGAGGAACTGGGTGCGGTGGTCCAGGTCGCGGCGGCGGATCTGGGTGCAGTGTTGGCGGTATGGGCGCAGCATGGGCTGGCGGGCCTCGTCCACCGGATCGGGGCGGCCCATGATGATAAGCGAGTCAGTGTGTCGGTTGGCGGGCGCGTCGCGATTGACACGCCGATTCATGAGCTTCGCCGGGAGTGGTCGGCGTTGACCCACCGCATGCAGGTCCTGCGCGACAATCCGGCCTGCGCAAACCAGGAATACGAGGACGCGACGGACCCGGCCTGTACCGGGCGGTCCTACGCGTTGACCTACGACCCAGATGCGGTTCCGGTGGTCGCGGCCAACGTCAAGCCGCGCGTGGCGATCCTGCGCGAGCAGGGCATCAACGGCCACGTGGAAATGGCGGCGGCGTTTGCGCTGGCCGGGTTCCAGTCGGTCGACGTCCACATGACCGACCTGCACGCCGGTCGCGTCGATCTGGAAGCCTTTTCAGGGTTGGTAGTTTGCGGTGGCTTCAGCTACGGCGACGTGCTGGGTGCCGGGTCGGGCTGGGCGCGGTCGATCCTGTTCAACCCGCGGCTGTCGGACGCATTCGCGACCTTCTTTGCCCGACCGGACACGTTCACGTTGGGCGTGTGCAACGGTTGTCAGATGGTGTCGCAACTGAAGGACATCATCCCTGGCGCCGCGCACTGGCCGCGGTTCGGTCGCAACCTCAGCGAGCAATTCGAGGCGCGATTCGCGACGCTGGAGGTACTGCCGTCCCCGGCCGTGCTGCTGGCGGGCATGGCTGGCTCGCGCATCCCGATCCCCGTAGCGCACGGCGAGGGATTGGCGATGTTCGACGACCCGGCGGACCGGGACGCATTGCTGGCAGGCGGGCTGGCTTCGTTGTGCTACGTCGACGGGCAAGGGCGGCCGGCCGAACGCTACCCGGCAAATCCCAACGGCTCGCAGGGCGGACTGACCGGATTCACGACGGCAGACGGGCGCGCGCTGATTCTAATGCCGCATCCCGAGCGGGCGTTTCGATCGGCTCAGTTGTCCTGGCGGCCGGAGGGCCTGTTCCAGGGTGAGGCTGGCCCCTGGATGCAGATGTTTCGCAACGCCTACGCCTTCGCAAGGTCGGCCGGATAGGGCAGATGACTCGTCACGTCGACATCAAGTTGCATTACGCCTGCAACAACCGTTGCATCCACTGCG
>CAZHDQ010000396.1:0-3747 GCA_964531595.1 uncultured Anaeromyxobacteraceae bacterium | reverse complement strand
TAGTAGTCTACGAACACGAACAGGCCTTTCACGGTGTCGCCGCACATTTTCTCGATGTCCTGCTCGACATTGGAGCCCAGGCCTGGGAGGTTGCCGACGAGGCCGGCGATGTCTTCGGCGATCGACGGACAGTCGATCCACAATTGTGCGACCCCCAGCAGCGAATTGGCCTGGTCGTTCGTGATCGTTTTGATGATGATTTCGTTGAGCACGTACAACACCAACTTACCGTAGTGCAGGCCGACCTCGTGCTGATGAACCAGCAGTCGGTTGAAGTTCGAGATCGTCGCAGAAAACTCGCCACCCAGGATGTCGGTGGGCACGTCGGCGGCCTGGAGATCCTCCATCGACAAGATAATCCGGCCGCAGTCCGCGAAGTCGGGCGCCGACGGGTCACAGCCAACCTTCCAGTACAGCCACAGCTCCTTGTAGAAATGGGCGCCGGTGACCGTGTACTGCTGGGGCTTTAGCAACTGCAGATCCGAGTGCAGTTCCATGTGGTTGATCACGTCCATCATGCTTTCGCCGATGGTGAAAAAATCTTGCAGCCATGCCGGCGAGCGGTCCTTGATGTAGTCCGTGACGACGTTGGCGATCGCGTCCTTGAACGGGTCCAGGATGCTGGCGCCCAATTTTCCGAAGTAGAGTTCGATCAACCCCTGCAACGTCTCGATGATCGTCAGTCCGGGCTTTTCGAAGAACTTGTTCAGTTCGGCGATCGCGCAGCAGATCGTCTTGCCCGTGTCACCAGTGCTGGTCGCGCAGTCGATGATCGTCGTGTCGCCGCCGGCGCACGCCTCGATCAACTGCGAAAAATCGAAGTAGTCGACGCTTTCGTACAGCCCGCTGGGCTTGAGTTCGGCGTCGTAAAACGTCAGCGTGACCTCGTCGCAGATGTTCGGTTCCAGCACGAGCGTCCGATCGCAGCCCCCCGCTGCTACGCAGGTATTCACGGCGCCCATCGCCTTGGCAAACACGGTGTAACTGGCGCCAGCCGGGATGCAGTCGAATTGGACCGAACTAAAGATGTCCGGCGCCATCCGGCCGGCCAGCACGATATCGTCGTCCAGCTTCGTCGTGGGCTTCAGGTGCTGGCCGCACTTGAACTCGGACGGGATGATCGACACATCGATGTCGTGCAGGCTGGTCTTTTCCTGGACGCCGTCGTAGGCGAAGTTGACCTTGATGCAGCCGCAGGCCGCGGCAGTGACCCGGACGGTGAATCTGACAGGTTCCGTGTCGGTTCCCGGGACCGAAATCTCGACCGTGTACACGCGGTCCGGGGTGGTTTCGCCGTGAAACCGGTTCGTAACGCGCCCGTTTGCGTCGGTGGTCGAGTTCTGGGAATCCAGCCGACCGTCGCCGTCGTCCTCGATGTTGCCGTCGAGGTCGTGGATCAAGACGATCTCGAACGCGACCGGCAGGTCGGTCGCGGCACCACCGCTGGCGTAATCAATGACTGTGGCCGAAAACGGGACCGACTGACTGATCAGCGTGGGCAGCGGCTGGGCTGCGTCGTGATGCAAGATGATCTGGTAGCGTCGTCCAGCCAGGTCGCCGACATCGGGCCTGCCGCCGTTGTCCGTTCCTTCCGTGTCGACCATGTCATATGCAGAGCCGTCGGGCAGTAGGCCCAGGTCGTCGCCGTTGGACGTGCTATCGCCGCCGCCGCCGCACGCCATCGCCAGCGCGGGCAGAATCCAGATCCATAGGGAATTGTGTCGGAACCGCATTGTCATGTCCTCGCAGGGCCCGGCGCGATTATATGGAATCTCTTGGCAGAAGCGAGCGGGAGCGTCGCAGTACGTGAAAGTTGTGGCAGATTGGACGGATCGGCGTTTGACGTCTTGACGACCACCGTAGACGCATCCTACGCTCAACCTTCCTTTCGGGTCGAGAATGGGCGATGCGTGGATTGGGATCCCTGGCTGTCTTCGGGGTGGGGTACTGCGGCAGGACGTTGCTGGACAAGGTGCGCCGCCGCGGATTGACCGCTCATGCTTACTCGGCCAACACGCTGGTCGAGGAGGGGGCGCGGTTCGATTCGCGGCGAGCCGAATCGGTCGCATCATTCGACCGGACGGTGGCAGACGGAACCTACGATGTCGCGGTGGTAACGTTTCCGCCCGAGGGCACCATCCCCGGGTGCTGGGAGATGCTTTCGCGCAAGGCGTCCCGCTTGATCCTGTTGGGCACGACCGGGATCTATCAACGCGAGGGCAAGGGCAGGCCGGTGCTGACCGAGCAGACAGTGATCGCAGATGACCATCCCCGTGCCGAGGCCGAGGCCGAGGTCGTTGCCCGGGGCGGTATTGTGGTGCGGCTCGCGGGAATCTACGGGAGCGGCCGGAACCCTGGACGCTGGGCGCGTGAAGGGCGCATGGTTTACGAGGACCGCCAGTTGAACCTGGTGCACATCGACGACATCCGCCGGGCGCTCCTTTTCCTGATGGTGCATCCCGACCCTGCGCCCGTCTACAACCTGTCGGACGGCCAGGCCCACACAGCGCGGGACCTGATTGACCTGCTGGTCGAAGGGGCCGCCTTCGAACACCCGCGCCAACTTGTGTCCAGCGCGCGCCCCGACGGATTCGTGTCCAACCAGGCTTTCCTGGAGGCTGCGCCCGGGTTCGCGTTTCAGGACTTTCGCAAGGCCATCCTCGCCCTGAACACCTGAGCTTGTCGGGTGGGCCGGCACGCGGGATTGCAGTCGCGCCCATGCTCCATGATGCGATTTCCGTATTCGCGTCCATTCGTCAAAGCCGGTTATCATCGCCACGTTTGAAGTCAAATCCACTTGGGGAGGTTCGAAGTGAAGTCGTGGAATCCCGTATGGGCCGCCACCCTGGCGTGCATGCTGTCATTGCCTGCAATCGCCAGAGCGGACCAGCCCGAAGCCCAGGCACTGGACGACGCGAAGGCCGTTTCCGCACCCACCGAAGCCCCGCCCGAGCCGTTTACGTTCCGCTTTGCCCGTGGTGCCACACTGAAGGCGTACGGCAAGCTGGAACTGGTCACGTACTACGACACGACGACGCCCGCTATCAGCGACTGGCTGGCGTACGCTCAGCCGTCGAACACCTACGACGGCGGTGAGGACTCGTTCAGCATGTCGGTGCGCGCATCACCGGTGGGTGTCCACCTGAACGTGCCAGACCTTGTCGGGACCTGGGACCTGGATTCGCGGATCGAGGTCGATTTTTCCGGCGGTTTCATGACCGGCGGCTCCAGTGCATACTCGCCACTGGTGCGCCTGAAGCAGGCCTGGGTGTCGATGTCCGGGAAGCACGTGTCGATCCTGGCCGGCCAGCACTTTGCGGTCTTTTCGCCGCTGTTCCCGGACACTGCGAACTGGATCGCGTTGGGCACGTCGGGTAATCCGTGGATCCGGCTGCCTCAGATCCGACTGACGCTGGACTGGGCGCCGGTCAAAGTCGAGGTCAGCGTCAACCGCCCAATGGGTTCCAACGAGGTTCTGACCGACTCGGTAAACGACCACATCAGCGACGGCGAGCAGTCCAACCTTCCGTTTTTCATGGGGCGCGTGGGCTTCCAGCAACGCCTTGGCGCGGTCACGCTGTCGGGCGGCGCATCGGGCGTGTATGGGCGCGAAAAGGTCCGCCGCGTGTTCGACCCGGCCACGGGGGAGCTGAAAAAGAAGGCCAACGGTGAGTATTTGAAGGACCCTGGCGTGGGCACCGAGGCGCTGGATCAAACGATCGACATCTGGATGGCTGGCCTGGATCT
>CAZHDQ010000395.1:0-3748 GCA_964531595.1 uncultured Anaeromyxobacteraceae bacterium | reverse complement strand
CCAAACAAAGTCGAACAGCCCCAAGATCAACGCCACTACAATCGTCGTGACAATCACGACGAGGGTTGAAACGCGCGTCTCTGGCCAGTTAGGCCACGTCACATTGCGCAGTTCGCTCGCGACCTCGAGCGCCAATTTGTTCACGGTCGCATGGAACCATAAATAGATAGTCACGCCGACGCCGACCAGGAGCCCCAGCACGTTGCTGACCGAGAAGTCGGCGCCCAGAATCGGCTTGTCCAAATTAGGAGCCACCATCTGGAAAAACCAACCAAACATCCCAGCTAGCGTGACCCAGACCAACAGGCCTGCAATCGCGAAACTGATTCGAACGTATTTGTCCACCGGAACCCCCCGGCACCCGACCGTTCAAACGTCAACGACCCGAACCCGGCAGGGCAGGAGGGATTCGAACCCCCAACCCGCGGTTTTGGAGACCGCTGCTCTACCGTTAGAGCTACTGCCCTGTTGAGGCCGCGACCCTTACGGCCCGGCCCCGCGAAAATCCGACCTACTACTTGATCTCTTTGAAGGTCGTATGCTTGCGCTCGAACTTGCAGTACTTGCTGAGTTCAAGCCGCGCAGTCGTCGTCTTCTTGTTCTTGCGCGTCACATAGCGAGCCACACCGGGCATGCCGCTCTTGCGGCACGACTGGCATTCCAGCTGAATGTTGACGCGGTTTCCTTTCTTCGCCATCGCCGGACCGCCCTCGGCGTGCGGAACGAGCCCTAAGAAACATGGCCCGACCGACGCGCCCGCTCAACTACTCGATGATGTCACCCACGACGCCCTGGCCGACCGTACGGCCGCCTTCGCGAATCGCGAACCGCAGCCCCGGCTCCATGGCAACCGGCGCGATCAGCTCGACCGTGATGTCCGAGCGATCACCGGGGATGCACATTTCCTTGCCGTCTGGCAGGGTGGCAACGCCGGTCACGTCCGTCGTCCGGAAGTAGAACTGGGGCCGATAGCCGCTGAAGAACGGCGTATGGCGGCCACCCTCGTCCTTGGTCAGGATGTACACGGACGCCGTGAACTTCTTGTGCGGAGTGATGGAGCCGGGCTTGGCCAGAACCATGCCGCGGTAGATTTCCTCTCGCTTCACGCCCCGCATCAGGCAGCCCACGTTGTCGCCCGCCAAGCCCTCTTCCAGGGTCTTGCGGAACATCTCGACACCAGTGACAACGACCTTGCGGGTAGGTTCGAAGCCGACGATTTCGATTTCTTCGCCGGTCTTGATCTTGCCACGCTCAATGCGGCCCGTCGACACCGTGCCACGGCCGGCAATCGAGAACACGTCCTCAACCGGCATCAGGAAGGGCTTGTCGATCTGGCGCTCGGGCGTCGGGATGTATTCATCGACAGCCTTCATCAGGCTGATGATGCAATCCTCGTCGGCATCGCCAGGCTCGGCATTGAGGGCCTTAAGCGCCGAACCGCGGACGATCGGGATCTCGTCGCCCGGGAAGTCGTACTTCTTCAGCACGTCGCGGACTTCCTCTTCCGTGATCTCCAGCAGTTCGTCGTCGGGCTGCTGGTCACACTTGTTCAGGAAGATGACGATAGCGGGCACGCCGACCTGGCGGGCCAGCAAGATGTGCTCGCGGGTCTGCGGCATCACGCCATCGGTGGCCGCGACAACGACAATCGCGCCGTCCATCTGCGCCGCGCCGGTGATCATGTTCTTGATGTAGTCGGCGTGACCGGGGCAGTCGACGTGGGCGTAGTGCCGGTTTTCCGTCTGGTATTCGACGTGAGACGTCGCGATCGTGATACCGCGGGCCTTTTCTTCCGGCGCCTTGTCGATCTGGTCGAACGGAATGAACTTGGCGCCGCCACGAGCCGCCAGCACCTTCGTGATGGCCGCGGTCAGCGTCGTCTTGCCGTGGTCGATGTGGCCGATCGTGCCGACATTGACGTGCGGCTTGTTGCGAACGAATTTTTCCTTAGCCATGACCCTTCCTCCTCAAACCAACCTTCAAGAGAACGCGACCGCAATCCCGCCCCAACGGGGCCTGGATTCCATCCGGAGCCTTCGATCGGAATCGAACCGACGACCCCGTCCTTACCAAGGACGTGCTCTACCAACTGAGCTACGAAGGCGCGCCACACGCCCGGGCAAAACGGAGCGGGAAACGGGACTCGAACCCGCGACCCGAAGCTTGGAAGGCTTCTGCTCTAGCCAACTGAGCTATTCCCGCGGCCGGACCCGCCACATTACTGCGGACCGGGTGCCCAACGTTTTGAAAGAACCAACAACCTGTGGAGGGGGGAGGATTCGAACCTCCGAAGCCATCTGGCGGCAGATTTACAGTCTGATCCCTTTGACCGCTCGGGAACCCCTCCGTTCCTGGCGCATCATTCCCGCCGGTCGGAGCTGGCGACGGGAATCGAACCCACAACCCCCTGATTACAAATCAGGCGCTCTGCCGATTGAGCTACGCCAGCATGCAAAGAACAGTGCCCGTTCAAAAGGCGACTGAGTATGGTCGACAGCCCTTGGGATGTCAACCCCTTTTCACGTCGCCGCGCCCATATTCTGGCGCAGATTGGGGAGTCTCTGCGATGACGCTTGGAATGTCAACATGGATTTTGGTCTGAACGGCGCAGTTTCTCGATCTTTAATTTTCTCACAGCGATCAGTAGAAGCCTCAGTAGAACCCCAGGTCCATCAGCGCTTCTTCGGTCGCCATCGTCCGCGGGTCCCATGGGGGGTCCCACACAAGTTCGACCGTCGCGTCCTGGAGGCCTCGTGCCAGTAGTGCGCCTTGACGGACCATCTCCATCAGTTGAGCCGCGAATGGACACATCGGCGATGTCAGTGTCATCCGAATGTTCGCGGTAAAGCCGTCAGGTGCCAGGTCGACGCCGTAGATCATTCCCAATTCGGTGATCGGCATGCCTAATTCAGGTTCGATCACCTGGGCCAAGCCGTCCCAGATAGCGGATTCCGTCGCTGGCTCGGCGGGGCGGCCCGCAAGTTCGGTCAAGCGGACGTTCGCCGCCTCGGTCGCCATTGATTCCGGGTCCCATGCCGGTTCCTTCAAAAATTCCAGCCGCCCGTCCATCAGTCCAGGGATCGCCTCCAACGCCTGCCGGATCGGGTCCACCAACCGGCGCGCCAGCGGTTCCTGCGCGACACGGACTACCGCGGTCAGGCCGTGATCGACGAGTTCAACCGAAAGCACCAAGCCGAGGTCGATTAGGGAGCATCCTGTGTCCGGTTCGATAACGGTCCGAAGGCTTTCGATAATCTGGCTTCGCGTCACTGGGTCAGGGGTCATGGGTTCCCTCCTTGCGTTGCGTTGGAACCAGGTTGCCCACCAGTGTGGGCATCAACGCGGTCGTGTTCATCATGGTCGTGTGCATGCACGAGGCCTTCCTCCAGCGTGGTCCATGGCAGCAGCGCGCACTTGACCCGGACCGGCAGGTCCTTGACGCCCTGGAGCACCTCGATGTCACCCATGTCCAGCCCAGCCGGCAGCGGTTCGCCCCGAAGCATCGCCTTGGTTGCGGCCAGAAGCGTACGGGCCTCGGCCAGGGTCCGCCCCTTCAGCCGCACGGCCAGCATCGAACCTGACGCGACCGAAATCGAACACCCGCGACCAAGGACCTGGATGCCTACGATGCGATCGCCCTCCAGGCGCATCCGCAAGGTGACCTCGTCTCCACACAGGGGATTCTTTCCGGACCACTCGACCTGCGCGCCGTCGACCGGATCGCGCCCGGCCGGGGCCATATAGTGAT
>CAZHDQ010000394.1:0-3751 GCA_964531595.1 uncultured Anaeromyxobacteraceae bacterium | reverse complement strand
ATACGTCGCAAAGACCGTCCCGAGAGGAGTACGCTCGACCCAGGTGGATTGGGGGTCACCTAGCAGATTGACGCGCGAGCCCGTCCGCGGGTAATCTTGCCCGCATGAATCTGACGACCACAGTTAGGGGCCGCCACTACACGTTCCGAGACCTCAAGGACGTCCTGGCGAAGGCCAACGAACAAAAATCCGGCGATGAGCTGGCTGGTGTCGCGGCGGAAAACGCATCGGAGCGTGTGGCCGCGCGGCAAGTGCTGGCCGAGGTCCGCCTTTCGGAACTGCGCGAAAACCCAGCAGTCCCGTACGAAAAAGACGAGGTCACACGTCTGATCGAGGACGACCTGGACAAGGTCCGGTTCGCCCAGGTCAAGGACTGGACAGTCGCGCAAACGCGGGAACACCTGCTGTCCTCGGCGATCACCGGCGAGGACATGCTGGAGCTGGGGCGCGGGCTGACCAGCGAGTGCATCGCGGCCATCGCGAAATTGATGTCCAACCTCGACCTGGTGCTGGCGGCGTCAAAAATCCGCGTTGTCACCCACGCCAACACGACATTGGGGCTGCGTGGCCGCCACAGCGTGCGACTGCAACCAAACCACACCACCGACGACCCTCACGGGATCCTGGCATCCACAATGGAGGGGTTGTCCTGGGGATCCGGTGATGCGCTGATCGGCGTGAACCCTGTCACGGACACCGTGGATGCGACGTGCGCCATCCTGGAAAACTTGTACGAATTCACGCGTGCATGGGCGGTCCCGACCCAGATTTGCTGCCTGGCACACGTCACGACACAGATGCAGGCGCTTAAGGACGGCGCACCAATGGACGTGATGTTCCAAAGCCTAGCGGGCAGCGAAAAATCGTGCAACGCATTCGGCATCACCAATGCGATGCTGGACGAGGCTTCGGCGATGATCGCGGACAAGGGGACGGCGCCTGGCCCCAACCTGATGTACTTCGAAACCGGTCAAGGCGCGGAACTGTCCAGTGACGGGCACTACGGATCGGACCAGCTTGTTATGGAAGCGCGCTGTTACGGCTTGGCTCGTCACTACAAGCCGTTCATGGTCAATTCGGTGGTCGGGTTCATCGGGCCCGAATACCTGTTCAATAGCAAGCAAGTCGCCCGTGCCGGCTTGGAAGACCACTTCATGGGCAAGTTGCACGGCCTGCCCATGGGTGTCGACGTCTGCTACACCAATCACATGGACAGCGACCAAAACGACCTGGAAAACCTGGCAATTTTGTTGGCGACGGCAGGTTGCAACTTTTACATGGGCGTGGCCATGGGCGACGACATCATGCTGAACTACCAGTCGACGTCTTTCCACGACAACGCCGCGTTGCGCGAACTGCTGGGGCTGCGTCCCACGCCTGAATTCGAGGCATGGATGGAGCGGCTGGGGTTGATCAAGGACGGTCGGCTGACGGGGCTGGCCGGGGACATGCGAGTGTTCCTGTAAGGCGGCCCCGGGGGGCCGGAAAGGGACGCGTTCAATGGACGAACGGGAACTGCGAGAACTGGTCCGGGCCGTCGTCGTCGGCGCGATGTCGGGCCAGCAGGCCGAGGCGGAAAAATTCCAACTGGTACCGGTGCGCCCCGACCCGCAACGTTCGCCGGCCGACCTGGCGCTGGCGAAGCGTGCCGCGGCATGGATGGGAATCGGCCCTGCCCTGCCCCCTGCACTGACGTCCTGGAACCCAGCCGGTAGCCGTGCGTTCTACCTGGGACGAACACCCGCACGCCTGGGCATTGGCGGCGCTGGTGTGCGCTACCGAACCGACACGCTGCTGCGGTTTCTGACGGACCACGCGGCGGCCAAGGACGCGGTCTCGTCATCGGTCGATCCGGCAGTCGCCGCGAAACTTGGCTTGGTTTCGTTGCAGTCCGCGGCCTGTGACCACGCGGAATTCCTGAAGCGACCCGACTTGGGCCGGCGGCTGTCCGACGCGTCCAGGGAACTGGTTCAAAAGAAAGGCATCCACGCACCTCAGGTCCAGATCGTCTGCTGCGACGGGCTTTCCGCGGCCGCCTTGACCGCGAACCTGCCGATCATCTTGCCGCGCGTGACCGACGAACTGACGCGGGCAGGAGTCCGGGTGGGCACGCCTTTCCTGGTCAACCTGGGACGTGTCGTCGTCGCCGACGAGGTCGCACGATTGACGGGCGCCGAGGTGCTGCTTTTGTTCGTTGGCGAGCGCCCGGGCCTGAAGACGGCGGAATCGATGGGCGGTTACGTAACCTACATGAAGGTCCGGCAGTTCAACGAGGCGATGCGCAACGTCACATCGAACATCCATGCCGGGGGCTTGCCGCCGACCGAGGCCGCGACCCAGTTGGTCCAGGGCGTCTTGCTGGCGCTCAAGGATAAACGGACCGGCGTCGACACGACTGGCGGGTGAATTAGATGATCCTGGAACCCATCAAGCCGCGCGTGCTGGGCCTGCGGGCCATCCCGAACGTCGATCCGCAATTGGCGCGCGACCTGAAGTTACAACCGCATCACCGCGCGCTGGGCCTGATCACCTGCACCAGCGACGACGCCCTGTACACCGCGCTGGATGCCGCCACCAAGGCGGCCGAAGTGGACGTTGTTTACGCACGCTCGTTTTACGCAGGTGCCGCACACGCATCTGGACCGCTGTCGGGCGAAGTCATCGGCATCCTGGCTGCGACGGACGAAGAAATCGTCGCCAGCGGGCTTTCAGCGGCGCTGCACTACCTGGAATCATCCGCGTGGTTCTTTGCCGCCGACGAGGCCGGGAAACTGGCATTCTTCCCACACGTTATCCCGTCGGTCGGCCGCTACCTGGCATCCCTGGCCAGCGTGCCCCCGGGCACAGCGATGGCGTACCTGATCGCCCCACCCATCGAGGCGACCTTGGGCCTGGACGCCGCGCTGAAGGCGGCGGACGTCGAATTAAAGGTCTTTTACGCCCCGCCTTCGGAAACCAACTACGCCGGGGGGTTGCTGACCGGATCGGTCGAGTCGGTCCAGGCTGCGGCCAACGCATTCCAGGAAATGGTGCTGGATCTGGCGATGCGACCGCGTTTCGTGACGCCCACGCCGGACCTGGAATGCCTGACGACCACCTATGCCAAGGCCCGGGCACCCAAGGGCGCAGGCGCGGGACTGCCGTACCGGATCCTGGAAAGCGGCCTGGAGATGGCCGACAAACCGGACGGGTTCACCCACCTGTTCGACAATCGGACGCTGGTCCCCAAGGGCCACCCGGCGATCAGGTTCCGGGGCCAACTTGACTTACTGCAGGCCCATGTGTTGGACACTCAGATGGCCGCGCATTCCGAGGGACTGGAAGATGTCGTTTCCGACCTAGAGGACGTGTTGCGCTATCTGCGTGAACTGCTGGGAGCCGAGGTGTCGGGGCGCCCGATGCCCGTGCTGGCGGTGGGCGGGTTCGGTGCTGAGGAACTTCACAAATTATCTCACAACACCATGAAGTTTTTCGGTGTTGGCTGGGTCGTACCGGACGTTTCGATGGGCGCTACTGCCGTCAAATTGAACCTGCTGCGTGCATCCTGCCGCGAGGCCGAGATCGCCGCATCAGACGCATACGTCGGGGATTCCCACCTGACCACCGCCAACCGCGATGCGCTGCTGCACGGCCTGAACCGACTGTCGAACGCCATCTATGTCCTGGTCTGCAAGGTCGTGGCCCGGAAGAAGGGTCAGCCCCCCGCAAAAACCGAATCCCCTTGATTTTCTGCACGCCGCCCGCACCGTTG
>CAZHDQ010000393.1:0-3765 GCA_964531595.1 uncultured Anaeromyxobacteraceae bacterium | reverse complement strand
CCAGTAAACCTACGGCGTCCACAAACACCGACGCGAAGAAATTGTAGTACTTAAAAGTTCCCAGCACCCCCATGTTCCAAAGGATGCTGGTTATCAGCCAAGCCTTCCGGCGCCTCGGAGTCGAGGCCAGCGGGATCTGGCGGCCGACCGTCCAGTCGACAACGACGGACCCCAGGATCAACCCGATATATGCGGGGTGCCAGACCATGTAGAAGCGGCATGATGCCAGGAACAACAGCAGCAGGCGTGACCTGGAATAACGGATCAGCGCCCAGAATCCGACCACCACTAGGGCCAGGAAGAGGATGTAGTCCAGACTGTGGAACAGCATGGCAACCGCTCGAAGGCAGCGGGCAACCCGCGCCAGGTCAACACCACCCAGGGACACCGGCGGGGTCGGGCCCGAAAAAGCGGCTGATGGTACCAGTCCCAGCGGACGATAGGAAAGAAAATGACCGACCGATGTCAGACGATCAAACTCGGTGGCGGCATGACCATCGCGGCTCGTGTAGACTAGCGCCGGCAGGGGGGTTACACATGAGGCGACACCGGAACGCACCCGAAACGAAGGCATTGGTCATCACTGCAATGCTGGTGTTGATGGGGGCGACTGCTCCCGCCGGCGCGCGGCCTAAGCCTGGGGTCGACGAGCCCGTCGGCACCTGGACCTTTGGCACTACCCGCCCCGTCAAGGCGATCGTCGCGGGGGGGTCGATCGCGGCCTTCGTCGGAGCTGGCTTTGGGGACCAACTGCAGGGCGCGTGCCGCAATCTGGAGATCGTCAACATCGCCAAGGCACGCTACAGCGCCTGGGCTGTGATGAAGCGTTTCGAAGCCCAGGTGCTGCGCAATTCGAACGTCGATCCGAAGGCCGGCGAGACATGGACGTTCGTGCTGGGCGGCCTGAACAGTGTTGGCAACCCAGAAAAGACAAACGCCGACGTGCTGGCACTGTACCGCATGGCTCACGACGCAGGGTTCAAGGTGCTGGGGCTGTCGCTTTCGCCCTGGGGAACCGAATCGGATACGCGGCGCTGGGCCGGATTCGCCGGCGTCGGCCGCCAGGACAACACCCGCAAGGCCGTGGATTTCGTGATGGGCCGGTTGGGCCCAACCGAGGCGCTGGGTCGGCACTCCGAGGACCGAACCACGTGGCGCCCGGGCGATTTACCAGACGCAGCCGTCGACCTTTACGATTCGCCGCTGCGCGATCGGGACGCGCCGCTTCGTTCGGCAGGCCCACTTGAAGCCGCAATCAACCGGGATCCAGCGATGACAAAGCGGCTGGATGCCGTGCCCGAAGCGCAACGCAAGGCCGAACGCGAACGGTTGATCGCCCAGGCGCGCGCCCTGCCCCGCTGGTACCTGCGGCCGGATTTACATTCGTTCGATTCGATCCATCCCAACAAGGAAGGCCACCGGATCATCGCGGCACAGATATGCAGCAAGGCGCCGGAATCATGGGGATGCGACTGCACATTGCTGGAGGCACCGACGGCTGACGGCGGCAAGACTGCGGGGCGCTAACGCTTGGGAGGTGCATGATGAAGATCCTGGTCACTGGGGGAGCCGGCTACATCGGCAGTCACACATGCGTTGAACTGCTGGCCGCGGGCCACGAAGTCGCGGTCGTCGACAACCTTGCAAACAGCAAGGAGGAGGCGCTGAGACGTGTTCGGGCTATCGCAGGACGTGACCTGGCGTTCTTCAAGGTCGATTTGCTGGACCCCGCTGGGCTGGATGCCGTGTTCAAAACCGGACCCTTCGACGCGGTAATCCATTTCGCCGGCTTAAAGGCGGTGGGAGAATCGGTCGCCAATCCGATCTGGTACTACCGAAACAACGTCGTCGGCACACTGAACCTGCTGGATGCGATGGCAGCACACGACGTCCGGACGCTGGTGTTTTCATCGTCGGCCACAGTGTATGGCGCGCCGCACTCGGTACCGATTACCGAGGACTTCCCCCTGCAACCGGCGAACCCGTACGGCCAGACCAAGTTCCAGATTGAACAAATCCTGCGGGACCTGCGCGTCGCCGATACCTCTTGGCGAATCAGCCTATTGCGCTACTTCAACCCGGTCGGCGCCCATGAAAGCGGCCGGATCGGCGAGGATCCGCGCGGCGTGCCGAACAACCTGCTGCCTTTCGTGGCCCAGGTCGCCATCGGTCGACTACCCGAGGTCCGCGTATTCGGCGACGACTGGCCGACGCACGACGGGACCGGCGTACGCGATTACATCCATGTTACGGACCTGGCCATTGGACACATTGACGCTCTGCGGCACCTGGATTCGCATCCCGGCGTCCACACGTTCAATCTGGGCACCGGGTACGGCAACAGCGTGCTGCAGGTGGTCGAGGCCTTCGAAGCCGCATCCGGCCGTTCGATTCCGATACGACGTGTTGCTAGGCGCCCGGGAGACGTGGCCGAGTGCTACGCCGACCCCCGCAAGGCCCACCGCGAACTGGGCTGGCGAGCACGATACAACCTGGATCGGATGTGCATGGACGCCTGGCGGTGGCAGTCAAATAACCCCGATGGTTACCCCGACGAGGTCTGATGCGGGTGTGCGCGCCCAAGACCCCCACCCCTTGACGAACCCACAGGCATTTCCATTTTGTGTTCCGCGTGTTGCTCCCAATTTCCAGGATTAACCGCCAAAGATTGACAAGACTTGAACCCCCGGAGGTCCCGATGAACCGA
This sequence comes from uncultured Anaeromyxobacteraceae bacterium, assembly GCA_964531595.1. Classification (GTDB taxonomy): domain Bacteria; phylum Myxococcota_A; class UBA9042; order DTJE01; family DTJE01; genus DUVQ01. Next base: position 1,058 of record CAZHDQ010000393.1, on the reverse strand, counting down.
TTGCTACTGATCGCCGGCGCCGCCCTGGCCTTAGCCGTTGTCGCCTGTGCCAACCCGACCAAGGACAAGCCCAAAGCCGTTGTAAGCCCTGCCGCCCCGCCCAAGTCCCGGCCGGCTGACGATCCTAAACCTCGGCCCGACATAACGCGGTTCGCCATCAACCCGGATAACTCGAAAATCGAATGGGTGGGTGCAAAGGTCACCATGAAGCACGACGGCGGCTTCAAGCAGTTCGCCGGCACCGTGCAACTGTCTGGCGGCCTCGAATCGGCTAAGTTCGCCATCACGATCGATACCGCGTCTATCTGGTCGGACACCGCGAAACTGACCGGCCACCTCAAGTCGCCGGACTTTTTCGATGTCGAGAAGTACCCGCAGGCGTCGTTTACGTCCACGTCCGTGCAGCGGTCAGCGGAAGGCGACACCTACGACGTCACTGGCACTCTGGAACTGGCCGGAATCGCCAAAACGATCAGCTTCCCGGCCACCTTGTCCCTGGAGGGCGATGTCTTCAAGGCGACCGCCGAGTTCGCGATCAATCGCAAGGACTTCGGCATGGTCTACCCGGGGATGAAGGACGACCTGATCCACAACGAGGTCTTGATCAAGTTGTCGGTGGCCGCGACGAAACAGTAGGACTATTCCACCGTCAGCGGCGCGCAGGAAGCGGACGCCTTGCTGGAAGCATCGTAGTAAAGATTCGTCGACGCATCCGGGCACTGGACCTTCAGCGGGTACCGCGCCTGCAACTGGTAGGTCAGTTCCAGCGTCGCGCCCGCTTCGATCGCGTCCACGTACACGATGATCTGGCGGTCGGTAGTCTCGAACCGGTTGATTTTCAGGTCCGAAACCGCCTGGACCAAGTCGTCTGCCACCAGGCTGAATCCGGGCGGTAGCCCCAAATCCACGATGACCATCGGTGCTGCCGCAAGCGATACGTTCGTGACCTTTGCCGTCACGCCCACCGTGTCGTTGACTGCCAGTTCAGTCTTGTCTTAGACGATCTCCATTTCCAGCTGCCCCGTCGTTACCCCAGATTCGCCCCGTACCCACTGTGT
>CAZHDQ010000392.1:0-3776 GCA_964531595.1 uncultured Anaeromyxobacteraceae bacterium | reverse complement strand
ACAGTGCGTCGTCGTAGTTGTCCATGAAGAAGAGGCCTAGCTGCGAGTCCAGGTAGCGTCCCGGCCCCTGGTGCGTGTGGTTGGCCAGCAGCACCAGGGTTTCCGTGACGTCCATGCCGGTGCGTGCCCGGACCTCCTGTACTACGAACGAGAACAGGGACCAGAACGGCGCGACCAGGTCGGTCTGGACCAGCACCAGACGGCGTTCGCCTTTGACCAAGCCCAGCGCCTGGATGCGCGGCGGGTGCAACTGGCGGGTCGTCGCCATGTACAAATCCGCGAACGGGCTCTTCGGCGATCCGCTGGGTACCAGTTGACCGTAGCCGCCGGCGGGAATCCCCACGGGCACGTGCATGTCACGCCGATCCATAGACAGTCGCAAGTGTTCGTCCGGAGCCACCCACGGCGGTTCCGGCGGTTCCCAGGCATCTGTCGCGTCCTCGCCGGGCACATCGGCCCCCAAATCGATGTCGACGTCCCCATCGGGGACATCGGACGCGACCCCGTCCGTCCCGGGGTCGGCCGGCAGATCGACGATGGTCGCGTCCCGCTCGTCCCCGCCTCCGCCTCCGCACCCGGCGGCGAATCCCGCGCTCGCCACCAGCAGGATGGCCAAGAAACCGAACCTTGTCATAGCTTTCACCGACTTCCTCCAGGATGCGAACCGTCGCGGCGCACCGGGGGCAGTCTACCAGAATGCCACGGCGAGAGCATTGGCGCACGCCGGGTTAGCGAGGACGGCTGCAGGGAAGGCAACGTCTTTGGGAAAGCCCGGGAGGCAAGGCAAAGGAACGTACCGCGGACTATCGTCGGTCAAAAATTTCGTGAGCAACGAACGCAACCGGACTTGACATCAGTCATGACGGTTCCCTTGGATGCACCTGTCCCAGGGTGTAAGCCCTGTTGACGTTTTTTTTCATAGATACAAACCGGCAAATAAAGTGCCCGCCGGGTGGTACGACCGTTGCTACAACCCAGGGAACCTGCCCAGGTATCGTGCGGTCATCATAGACGGAGTATGAACATGCGAACTGGTTTCAGTCTGATTACGATCATTACCATTAACATCCTAACCGCAATGGGTTGTGGGGATGATCAAGGGAAACCTTTCACCGACGTGACAGACGTGACAGACGTGAACGACGCGACAGACGGTGACACCGGCATCGTTACCGATGCCAAGAATACGGACGTCGACTCAGGTGCAGACGCCAATGGCGATACAACAACGAGTGTCTGTGGTGTTCGTGAATGCGGTATTTTCGAAGGCGAAGACTGCGACACCTGCGACACGAGTCTGACGTGTACCGTGGCCGGTAAGTGCGAGATCCCGGGTCAACCTCTTGGCGCATTTTGCGGCGCGACGGCCACCTGCAACACGAACTTGCCAGAAGGCGACGGCGCAGACCAATGGCCGGGCTGCCAGGACGCGGCGCAAGACGACTGCAACCCAGCCGACATCGTCGATGGGCCGACGGGCAACAAGTTCCGTTGTGTCAACTTCGCAGAACCGGGTGCCGAGTCTTTTAACCTCTGCATTCCAGGCACGGCATTCAAGACCTGCGAATCAGACGCAGACTGCCCGTCCGACGAGACCTGCACGATCACAAACTCGGGGCAACCGCCCATAGCGCGGGCCTTTGCTCGCAGCTTTGTGGTTCCTCGACCGACTGTCCGACTATCAGCCTCGACGGCGATACCTTCCAGGGTCTTTGCAACTCTTACCATTATGGTTGGGGAGGGGATCTCGATGATCCTCGCGTCAACTACAGCCTCAATCTCTGCGTACCCACATCTGACCCGATGACCGACTGCTCGGTTGACTACACCTGCTCCACTGGCGAGGCTTGCTTCCCGAACGTCATCAGTTGGGACCTAGCGACCAAGTCGGAAATTGAGTTCTTTTGCGCGAATATCTTCACCGAAGGCGAGCCGGACCCTGACAAGACGGTCGGCCAGCCGTGCAACCCTAACGCGGATACAGTCGAGTGCCTCTCGGGCATCTGCTATGCGGTGGACGGCTCGACGTCGATTGGTTTTTGCACGGCGTTTTGCGAGGGGAACACCGATTGCAGCAACGACACGACCTGCTATGACGTGACCCGCGTGGCTCGCCGCGGCCAGTACGCAGCCAACAGCGCCACCTACGGTCTGTGCCTACGGGATCCGGGGTGTGATCCTTGCTTTGGCCATGACTCCTGCCCTGGCGACTACATCTGCGTCAAGGCAGGCGCGGCCGACATCGCGAACGATGACGACGGTTTCCGCTGCGTCCCAAGCTGCGAAACGGACCCCTGCGCCCTTGACGTGCCATGCAACGAAGGCACCGACCAACTGGGCGACAAGCTTGACGGTTGCTTTGCGAAGGCTGGCGACGACCCCGCAGTGAGCTGCCCTTCAGTTCTGTAATTACAAAAAATATGCAAGGGCTTTCGTCGTTCCCGACGAGCCCCGGTGGGTGGTCCGTTTCGACCGCCTCGCGGTCGTCGGTTTCACGCTTTCCTTTCGTGCGTGGGGTCGATACCCTTTCCGAGTTCCCCCCGTCGGAGGTTTGTCGTGCGTGATTTTCGCCTGCTCGCTGCCCTCGTTTCGATGCTGTGGATTGCCGGCGCGGCGTCCTGTGGCGGGGATGGGACCGCGGTTGTCGAGGACCCCGGCGCCGGTGCGGACGTAACCGACCTCGGGCCGCTGGCAGACGCGTCGGACGTTGCGCCGGACGCGGATCGCGACTTGACCTACGTGGATCCGGGCGCGGATCCGGCCCCCGATGGCAGCGACGAAGCGGCGACGCCAGACGTGCCAGACGTTCCGGCGGTCGATCCGGGACGCGACTATGCCGACATCCCGGAGGACAACGGCCCGCCCGTTCCGTCGTTCCACATCGTCAAGGACGGCGCCAGCGCCCACGTCATCGTGGTCGCGGACGACGCCAGCCCCTCGGAAAGGAACGCCGCCACGGAAATGCAGGTGCTGTTCCTGGAGGCCACCGGCCTGACCCTGCCGATCGTCGCTGCACCCGACACGCCCGACACGCCTCAGATCGTTGTGGGGCAGGGGGCCGCGGCCCGGGATCTGGGCGTGGACCCGGTCCCCGCCGACATCGGCGAGCAAGGCTTCGTGCTGCGGGCCGTCCCGCCCCACGTGGTCATTGCGGGCACCCCCGGCGCCGGTACGATGTACGGCGTGCACCGGTTCCTGGAGGAGGCCCTGAAGGTTCGTTGGACCGTGCCCGGCGCCACGATCGTCCCGAAGGTCACGAACGTCACATTTCCCGAGGCCGCGAACCGCACGATCCAGCCCGCCTTCAACTGGCGCTCGATACGGTACACGTGGCCGGGCGGGGACCACGCCTTCCGGGTCCACCAGGGGGAAAACGACGGTATCGACGGGCCGGACGCGGTGTGGGGCCTCGCGCACGGCAACGACGGACAGGCACACACCTACTTTCGCTACGTGTCGCCCGACGAGTTCTTCGATACGCACCCGGAATACTTCAGCGAAATCGGTGGCGTCCGTATTCGGGAAGAAACCCAGTTGTGCCTGACCAACCCCGACGTCCTGGACATCGTCGCCGAACGGATGCTGGCCCGTATGGCCGCGTCGCCGGAGGTCCGCCAGCACAACTTCAGCCAGCAAGATCACTACAACGTCTGCGAGTGCGACAAGTGCAAGGCGATGAACGAACTGTACGGCACCGACGGCGGCACCCAGTTCTGGTTCGTCAGCGAACTGGCCAGGCGGACCAGCGTGGTCTACCCGGATAAGCAGATCGGCAC